>NZ_RBZR01000018.1:0-68935 GCF_003628495.1 Ruminococcus sp. B05
GAGTTTAGTGGCTTTTTTACGCGTAAAAAAGCCACTAAACTCCGTCCCCAACCGGCACTCGTCCCCAACTGGCACTTTTGACTTGTGTATAAAACCTCCAATATTTCCACATACTATCCATACAACGCAGAATATGGAAATATAGGTATAATACAGGAGGTTTATAGATGTATGAAGGCAACAGGAATTGTACGGAGAATTGATGATCTTGGAAGGATTGTGATTCCGAAGGAGATAAGGAGAACACTTAGAATCAGGGAAGGAGACCCTCTGGAAATATTTACGGATAGAGAGGGAGATGTGATATTGAAGAAATATTCTCCGATTGGGGAGCTTGGGATTGTGGCGAAGCAATATGCGGAAAGTTTGTCGAATGTTTTAAATTGTATAGTATGTATCACAGATCATGACCAGATTGTAGCGGCAGCGGGGAATGGGAAGAAGGAGTTTGAGGAACAATATATTAGTAAGATGTTGGGAGAGCAGCTTCAAAAAAGGGAAGTGCTTCTGGCTGTGCCGGGGGAAAGGAAGTTCGTTATGGTAGTGGACAAAATGAGCGAGTATGAAGGGGAAGCAATCTGTCCGATATTGTGTAACGGAGATGTTATCGGCGGGGTTGTATTTCTAAATCGCGATAAAAAACGTAAATTTGGGGAAATGGAGCAAAAGCTTATAGAATGTGCTGCCAGATTTTTAGGAATGCAGATGGAGCAGTAAAAATGTACTGGATCATTACCGGCCGACATATAATGTATAAGAATGCATAGCATAGAATTACAGGTGTGGAGGTGTGGGAATGGAGAATCGTAAGGATCAAAAACCAGATATACAAAAAGAAGCAGTGTGGATATTAAAGTCACTTTTGGGTGCATATGTAGTGACGGGAATCCTGCTGCTTCTTTTGGCGTTGTTTGTCTATAAATTGAATCTAGAAGAGAAGCAGGTGACTGTTGCGGTGATGGCAATTTATCTGGTATCAACATTTGTAGGTGGATTTATGATTGGAAAATGGAATCGGGTACAAAAGTTTTTGTGGGGAATGATTGTTGGAGCAGGTTATTTTATTTTACTATTGTTTGTCTCTTTCGGTATATATCATTCATTGAAAAACAGTGGGGGAAATGTAATTACTACGATGTTTTTGTGCATTGGAGGGGGATTGCTTGGAGGAATGCTGGCGTAAATGGAAGTTACGAAAACCATAAGAAATTATGAAAAAACTCTTTTAAATCCAACGCCATTGTGGTATAATCCTATGAAGTGAATGTATAACTGCCAAAGAGCAGAAATAGTAGGAGGAGATAACGATGAAACATATCAAAACATTGAATACTCAGACATTGAACAATACAGTGAAAAAAGGTGGATGTGGAGAATGCCAGACATCATGTCAGTCTGCTTGCAAGACTTCTTGTACAGTAGGAAACCAGACATGTGAGCACAGCAAATAATTCGAATCCATTGAGAGAAAGATGTGTGAGATACACATTTGCAGCGTAGGTGATACGCGAGATGGCAAGGCAGCGGCCTTAGGTCGCTGCCTTTAATATGTTAGGATAATAATAGAAAGCGAGGTATCATTGTGATACATCAGTACCAAAATAATGGATATAACATTGTTCTTGATGTGAATAGTGGTTCTGTTCATGTTGTGGATCAGGAAGCGTATGATGTCATTGCCTGTCTGGAGGCAGAGAATACATTTCATACTCCGGATACGCTGAAAAGCGAAGAGACATTTGCACATTTGAAAGAAGAACTTGGAAACAAGTATTCAGAAGACGAGCTGAAGGAGATTCTGGAGGCTGTTATTGAACTGACAGAGGCAGGTCAGTTATTTACAAGAGATATTTACGAAGCTTATATTGGGGAAGTTAAGAAGAGAAAGACCGTTGTAAAAGCATTGTGCCTTCATATAGCACATGACTGTAATCTGGCTTGTAAGTATTGTTTCGCAGAAGAAGGCGAATATCATGGAAGAAGAGCGCTGATGTCTTATGAAGTAGGTAAGAAGGCGTTGGATTTCCTGATTGCGAATTCAGGAAGCAGAAGAAATCTGGAAGTCGATTTCTTTGGTGGAGAGCCTCTTATGAACTGGCAGGTTGTAAAAGACCTGGTTGCTTACGGAAGAGAGCTTGAGAAACAGTATGATAAGCATTTCCGCTTTACTCTGACAACAAACGGTGTCCTGCTCAACGATGAAGTTCAGGAATTTGTTAACAAAGAGATGGACAACGTTGTAATGAGTCTGGATGGAAGAAAAGAAATCCATGACCATATGCGTCCATTTAGAAATGGAAAGGGAAGCTACGATCTGGTCGTTCCAAAGTACCAGAAGTTAGCAGACAGCAGAAATCAAGAGAAGTATTACATCAGAGGAACATTTACAAGAAATAATCTGGACTTCTCAGAAGACGTAATGCATTTTGCTGATTTAGGATTCAAACAGATTTCTATCGAGCCTGTAGTTGGTGACGATACAGAAGATTATGCAATCCAGAAAGAGGATCTGCCACAGATTTTTAACGAGTATGATAAGCTGGCGAAGATGATGGTGGAAAGGGAGCGTTCAGGAAAAGGATTTAATTTCTTCCACTTTATGCTTGATCTGGAAGGCGGTCCTTGTGTGGCAAAGCGTTTGTCGGGATGTGGTTCAGGAACAGAATATCTGGCAGTTACTCCATGGGGAGATCTTTACCCATGTCATCAGTTTGTAGGTCAGGAAGAGTTCCTGATGGGAAATGTTGACGAGGGTATTACAAAACCTGAGATTGCAGATGAGTTCCGCGGATGTAGTGTTTATTCTAAGGAAAGCTGTAAGAATTGTTTTGCAAGATTCTACTGCAGCGGTGGATGCATGGCAAATTCATATAAGTTCCATAACACGATCAATGATACATATGAAGTGAGCTGTGAGATGGAAAGAAAGAGAGTCGAATGTGCAATCATGATTAAGGCTGCGTTAGCAGATGAAGAAAGGATGGAAGGACATGAAGAAGCGTAAAGGGATCCTGAGTCTGATCGCAATCGTAGCATTGATGGCACTTCTCGGTGTGACTACAACGATTGGTCTTGGAAAAGGACATTCCGGAGCGGCTAAGAATATTAATCTTGGTCTTGATCTGGAAGGTGGTGTCAGCATCACTTATCAGGTAAAAGGTGATACTCCGTCAGATAAGGATATGGCGGATACGATTTATAAGCTTCAGAAACGTGTGGAGCAGTATAGTACAGAGGCAAGTGTTTACCAGGAAGGTGATAACCGAATCAGTATCGAGATTCCTGGTGTGACAGATGCCAATAAGATTTTAGATGAACTTGGACAGCCTGGTTCTTTGTATTTTATCGCACAGAAAGGAAGCGATGGTTCAGAAAACTATACTAGAGTTGGCACTACAGGCGATGCAGGAACAGATTTCCAGCTTAATAAGACGATTGAAGAACTGCAGGAAGATGGTTCTATTGTGCTGACAGGATCTGATGTGAAAACAGCTACGGCAGGTGCATATACAGACAGTACAACAGGTTCAAAGGAAAATGTTGTTGACCTTGAGTTTACAAAAGAAGGTACAGAGAAATTTGCAGAAGCTACTAAAGTTGCAAAAGAGGCAGGACAGAGTATCGGTATTTATTATGATGGAGCATTTGTCAGTGTGCCGAATGTAAAAGCAGTTATTTCTGATGGACGTGCCCAGATTTCAGGAAGCATGTCTTATGAAGAAGCTGACCAGCTTGCATCTACAATCCGTATCGGTGGATTAAATCTGGAACTGGAAGAGCTGCGTTCTAACG
This sequence comes from Ruminococcus sp. B05, assembly GCF_003628495.1. Taxonomy (NCBI): domain Bacteria; kingdom Bacillati; phylum Bacillota; class Clostridia; order Eubacteriales; family Oscillospiraceae; genus Ruminococcus; species Ruminococcus sp. B05. Next base: position 3,793 of record NZ_RBZR01000018.1, read on the forward strand.
TTGTAGGAGCACAGCTTGGTGAAGAAGCAATCAGCTCAAGTTTGAAGGCCGGTGCAATCGGTCTGGCAATTGTATTTGTATTTATGTGCTGCGTATACCTGCTTCCGGGTTTTGCTGCAGGTCTTGCACTGTTGATCTATACAGGTCTGGTACTGGTAGCACTGAATGCATTTGACATTACTTTGACATTGCCTGGTATCGCAGGTATCATCCTTGGTATCGGTATGGCGGTAGATGCGAACGTTATTATTTTCGCACGTGTGAAGGAAGAACTTTCATCGGGAAAATCTGTAAAAGCTTCGTTAAATGCCGGATTCCAGAAAGCAATGTCTGCAATTTTGGATGGTAATATTACAACCCTGATCGCTGCTGCTGTATTATGGCTTAGAGGTAGCGGTACTGTAAAAGGATTTGCACAGACATTGGCACTTGGTATCGTGCTGTCTATGTTTACTGCTTTGGTAATTACAAAAGTAATTGTATATTCGTTCTATGCAATCGGAATCCGTAATCCAAAAGTATACGGACGTGTAAAGGAAGAGAGAAAACCAATCAACTTCCTCGGAAAGAAAAAGATTTTCTTTACAATTTCAATTGCACTTATCGTGCTTGGATTTGTTGCAATCGGTGTAAACGAAGGAAAAGGAAATGGCGCGCTCAACTACAGTCTTGAGTTTATGGGTGGTACATCATCTACAGTGACATTTGATAAGGATTATACATTGGAAGAAATCGACCAGAATATCGTTCCATTGATTGAAGATGCTGTCGGAGATAAGAATGTTCAGGTTCAGAAAGTACAGGATTCTAATCAGGTAATCTTTAAGACACAGACATTGAATCTGGAAAAACGTGAGGCATTTAATAAAGTAATGGCTGATAACTTTGGTGTGGATGAGAATGAGATCGCAACAGAGAATATCAGTTCTACAGTAAGCTCAGAGATGAGAAGAGATGCCATTGTAGCAGTTATCATTGCAACAATCTGTATGCTGCTTTATATCTGGTTTAGATTTAAAGATGTGCGTTTCGCAACAAGTGCAGTGTTGGCATTGCTCCATGATGTGCTGATCGTATTAGGCTTCTATGCGATTGCGAGAGTATCGGTAGGTAATACATTTATCGCATGTATGCTGACAATCGTCGGATATTCAATCAATGCGACAATCGTTATTTTCGACCGTATCCGTGAGGAGCTGAAAACAAAGAAACGCGGAACACAGCTGGATGAGCTGGTAAATAAATGTATTACTTTGACATTGACACGAAGTGTTTATACATCACTTACTACATTTGTTATGGTAGCTGTTTTATATATCATGGGTGTAAGCTCTATTCGTGAATTTGCCCTTCCTCTGATGGTTGGTATTATTTGTGGTGCTTATTCTTCTGTATGTATTACAGGTGCACTTTGGTATGTAATGAAAACAAAAATCGGTGTTAAGAAGGCAGAAAGAAAATAGAAAATGATAAAAGGGATAGGCATGAGTTTCGTGTCTGTCCTTTTTTGAAAATGAAAAGGGGACGGAAGATGGAGAAGTGGTTTGTGACGATGAAGAAGGCGGATTTTTATCAGATTGGTGAAATGTTTCAGATTTCTCCCATTCTTGCACGCCTGATCCGAAATCGTGAGATGGTAACAAAGGATGAAATCGAGTTTTATCTAAATGGAACGATAGCCGATCTGTATGATGGAATGTTAATGAAAGATATGGATAAGGCAGTCACAATATTAAAAGAAAAAATCCAGGCAAATGAGCCGATCCGTGTAATAGGAGACTATGATATTGACGGTGTCAATGCGACATACATTTTACAGGAAGGAATCTCGAATCTTGGCGGGGATGTCGATACGGATATCCCGGACAGGATCAAGGATGGATATGGGCTGAATAAAGCGTTGATCGATCGTGCGATCGAAGATGGGATTGACACAATCATAACCTGCGACAATGGCATTGCGGCGATGGATGAAATCGCATATGGCAAACAGCAAGGCTTAACGATCATTGTGACAGATCATCATGAAGTACCTTATATAGATGTCGGGGACGGAAAAGAGTATTTATTACCACATGCAGATGCGGTGATAGACCCGCACAGGGAAGATTGTCCATATCCATTTAAAGGGCTGTGCGGGGCTGCGGTTTCTTATAAACTGATAGAAGCTCTTTATGGTGTGATGCAAAAGGATGCGGAAGATGTTGATTATTTGATGGAAAATGTTGCGATTGCGACGATTGGCGATGTGATGGATTTGACCGGAGAAAATCGCATTTTCGTAAAACAGGGATTAGAAATGCTTAAAAGAACGAGCAATGAAGGCTTGAAAGCATTGATGGAATGTACCGGTGTGCCGGTGGATTCTTTGAATGCGTATCACATCGGATTTGTGATTGGGCCATGCATCAACGCAGGCGGGCGTCTGGATACAGCGAAGAGAGCTTTGAATTTGTTAAATGCAAAGACAAGAAGAGAAGCGGTGATGCTTGCGGAAGATTTGAAAGCGCTCAATGACAGCCGAAAGGAAATGACAGAAAAAGGCGTGGAACAGGCGGTTGCTTTGATTGAAAATACTTCATTAAAAGAAGATAAGGTGCTGGTTGTCTATTTGCCGGACTGTCATGAAAGTATAGCCGGTATCATTGCGGGGCGTATCCGTGAGAAATATTATCGTCCGGTATTTGTGCTGACACAGGGCGAAGAGGATGTAAAGGGGTCCGGTCGCTCAATTGAGGCTTATAATATGTTTGAAGAAATGAATAAATGCAGGGCATTGTTTACAAAATTCGGAGGACATAAGCTGGCAGCCGGATTATCTTTGAAAGAAGAAAATGTGGAACGATTCCGCGAGTCGATCAATGAATGTGCAAATCTGACAGAGGATGATCTGACAGAAAAAATTTCGATTGACATGCAGCTCCCACTTCGATATGTGAACGAAAGTCTGATTCAGGAGCTGGAGCTTTTGGAACCATTTGGCAAGGGAAATCCAAAACCATTATTTGCAGAGAAAAATCTGAAGGTGATCGATCCTCGTATTATCGGAAAGAATAAAAACGTATTGAAATTCAAGGTGCAGGACAAAGACGGATATGAAATGGATGCGATCTGTTTTGGTGATGTAGAAGGATGCCTGGAAACGATTGAGCAAAGTGAAACGATGGCATTTACTTATTATCCATCGATCAATGAATTTCGAGGTGAGAGAACGATTCAAATGGTAGTTCAGAATTATAATCCTTCAAAGTAAGCTTTGACTTAAAAAGCGCTTGATAAGCTGGAAAAAACAGATTATTTACAATTTTGAAAAAAATGCTATACTATTTACATATATGCATATTACAAATGAGAACAAAAGGGGGAATTTTGATGGCAGGGACATTAGAATATCAATTATTGAATAAAAATTTGGAGATTGTTGATAGTCATGCCGTCAAAAATCCGGAAGATTATCAAGACCCGGAAAAGTTATATCAGGCATTGATCGCCAGAGTGACCAAATATCATCCGTCTGCCGATATTTCATTGATTGAAAAGGCCTATAAGATTGCGAGTGAAGCACATAAGGAGCAGTTTAGAAAGTCAGGAGAACCCTACATCATTCATCCTTTGTGGGTAGGGATCATACTGGCAGACCTTGAGATGGATAAAGAGACGATCGTTGCAGGAATGCTTCATGATGTCGTGGAAGATACCGTGATGACACTGGATGATATTACGAGAGAATTCGGCTCAGAGGTGGCTCTTCTTGTAGATGGTGTTACAAAGCTGGGACAATTGTCTTATTCGAAAGATAAACTGGAAGTTCAGGCAGAGAACCTGCGTAAGATGTTTCTGGCTATGGCTAAGGATATCCGTGTCATTATTATCAAACTGGCAGACCGTCTGCATAATATGCGTACATTGGAATTTATGACACCGGAGAAGCAGCAGGAGAAGGCGCGCGAGACGATGGATATTTATGCACCGATCGCACAGCGTCTGGGTATTTCTAAGATTAAGATTGAGTTGGATGACCTTTCATTAAAGTATTCGAATCCACAAGTGTATTATCAGCTTGTAAGAGATCTCAATGAACGTAAGACAAAGCGCGAAGAATTTGTGCAACAGATTGTTGCAGAAGTGTCAAAACATATGGAGAATGCAAACATCAAAGCGAAGGTATACGGAAGAGTAAAGCATTTCTTCAGCATTTATAAGAAGATGGTAAATCAGAACAAGACATTGGATCAGATTTATGATTTGTTTGCGGTTCGTATTATCGTTGACACAGTAAAGGACTGTTATGCAGCTTTGGGTGTGATCCATGAGATGTATACACCGGTTCCGGGAAGATTTAAGGATTATATTGCGATGCCAAAGGCGAATATGTATCAGTCCCTTCATACGACTTTGATCGGACCATCCGGACAGCCGTTTGAGATTCAGATCCGTACAGAAGAGATGCACAAGACAGCTGAGTATGGTATTGCTGCTCATTGGAAATATAAAGAGAGCGGAGATGGAACGAAGGGTGTAGCAAAGAACCAGGAAGAAGAGAAGTTGAGCTGGCTGCGTCAGATTCTGGAGTGGCAGCGTGACATGTCAGATAACAGAGAATTTTTAAGTCTGTTGAAAGGTGATTTGGATCTCTTTACAGAAGACGTGTACTGCTTCACTCCGAACGGAGATGTGAAGAATCTGCCGAATGGCTCTACACCTGTGGATTTTGCGTATGCAATCCATAGTGCAGTGGGCAATAAGATGGTCGGAGCACGAGTGAATGGAAAGCTTGTAAACATTGATTATAAAATTCAGAATGGTGACCGTATTGAGATATTGACGTCACAGAATTCGAAGGGACCAAGCAGAGATTGGCTGAATATTGTAAAGAGTACACAGGCAAAGAGCAAGATCAACCAATGGTTTAAGAAAGAGTTTAAGGAAGAGAATATTGTTCGAGGACGAGAACTGATTGCAGCATATTGTAAGGCAAAAGCAATCAACCTGGCAGATGTCAGTAAGCCAAAATATTTACAGATCGTGCAGCAGAAATATGGATTCCGTGACTGGGAATCTGTATTGGCGGCAATTGGTCATGGAGGACTCAAAGAGGGACAGGTTGTGAACCGTTTGCTGGAAGAATATCAGAAGGATCACAAAAAAGAAATTACAGACGAGACGATTTTGGAGACATTATCAGGAGTGCCATCTCAGAAGGTTCATATTGCAAAATCGAAGAGTGGGATTATTGTCAAAGGAATCGATGATATGGCAGTGCGTTTTTCGAAATGCTGTAATCCGGTTCCGGGAGATGAGATTGTTGGTTTTGTAACCCGTGGTCGTGGTATGTCTATCCATCGTACAGATTGTGTGAATATGCTTCATTTGTCTGCGGCAGAGCGTGAACGTCTGATCGATGCTGAGTGGGAAGGCGCAGGTGATAATGGCGGTCAGTATCTTGCGGAGCTGAAGATGTATGCACATGACAGACAGGGGCTTTTGATGGATATTTCAAAGATATTTACAGAAGCAAAGCTGGATGTAAAATCTATGAATGTGCGTACAAGTAAAAAAGGAACAGCTACATTAGACATGGGATTTATCGTACATGGAAGAGATGAGCTGAACAGGGTTATCGACAAGCTCCGTCAGGTGGAAGGAGTACTGGATATCGAGAGAACTGCCAGCTAATAGAAAGGTGTAAACGCATGAACGCGAATCATTCAGAAAAATGAGGAGTAGTTTGTGCAGGAGGATAACATGAGAATTAAGAAATTTGTGATAGGCATGATTGGGACGAACTGCTATGTGGTAAGCAATGAGAATACAAAAGAGTGCTTTATTGTAGACCCGGCAGTTTGTGACAAGAATGTTATATCTTATATAGAAACAGAAGGATTGAGCTTGAAAGCAATCCTTCTGACACATGGACATTTTGACCATATTATGGGAATTGACGGTGTGCGGGAGAAGTTTCAGGTGCCGGTGTATGCGTCTGAGAAGGAACAAGAGATATTACAGGATGCAAGGCTGAATTTGTCTGCGGCATATGGCGGAGGATATACATTTTCTGATGCAACATATGTGCGTGATGGAGAAGAACTGGAGATTGCCGGCATGAAGATAAAAGTAATCGAGACGCCGGGACATACAGCTGGCGGATGCTGTTATTATATTGCAGAAGAAGAGGTGCTTTTTAGCGGTGACAGTTTGTTCTGCGCATCAATCGGGAGAACCGATTTTCCAACCGGAAGCAGTTCACAGCTTGTAAGAGCGGTGAGAGATAAACTGATCGTGCTACCGGAAGATACGATGGTTTATCCGGGACATATGGAAGAAACGACAATTGGATATGAGCGGAAACATAATCCGTTCATTTAAATGCTAAGATACGAATTGTTTAACAGGGGGCATTGATTAACAGAATGATTCAAATTCAATGTAAAGAAACATTATATACTTATAACTTATATCATATAACGAAAGCATTTTTCCCAAATGCGGAAATCAAACAATGTGTCGATGCAGAGCAAGAACCGTTGGTCCGGATTGAGCTGGATGACGGCTCTTGTTTTTTGCTGGATGCGAAGGAGTTTGAGGAAAATCAAAAGAAGGAAGATGCACAGGAAAAGAAAAAAATAGTAACGAAAATGGTGTACCGGTTTTTATCTGAAAAGACAGGGCAGGAGATGGCGTGGGGGATGCTTACCGGAGTTCGCCCGACAAAACTTGCAATGCACCAGATGGAAAATGGAATGAACGAAGCACAGGCAAAAGCATTTTTGCAGGAAGTGTATTGCGTGTCAGAGAAGAAAGCAGGGCTGGCTGTTGATATTGCATGCAGAGAGAAGGCATTGCTTAGCAAACTGGATTATCTAAATGGCTTCAGTTTGTATGTCGGGATTCCATTTTGCCCAAGCATCTGCTCTTATTGTTCATTTAGTTCTTCACCGATCGATGTGTGGAGTCCACGTATGGATGATTATCTGAAGGCACTTTGCATCGAGCTTCACCATATCGCAAAAGAGACAGAAGGAAAGACGCTCAATACGATTTATATCGGAGGAGGAACGCCGACAACTCTTACAGCCAAGCAGTTGGAAAAATTGTTAAATGTAGTTGACGAGTTATTCTTAAATGAAGAACGTGGCGCAGAGCTTTTGGAATATACGGTGGAAGCGGGAAGACCTGATAGTATTACGAAAGAAAAACTGGAAGTGATATGCAGGCATTCGGTGACACGTATTTCGGTCAATCCGCAGACAATGCAGCAGAAAACGTTGGATCTTGTTGGAAGAAAACATACCGTTCAGGCTGTGAAGGATATTTTCCACCTCGCAAGAGAGCTGGGATTTGACAACATTAATATGGACCTTATTGCAGGACTTCCGGGAGAAAACGCAGAAGATATGAGAGATACACTTCGCCAGATTGAAGAATTATCTCCAGATAGTCTGACAGTACATTCTCTGGCAATCAAACGTGCTGCCAGAATGGCACAGGAACAGCCGGTGAGAGATTTGCACACAGAAATCACAGAGATGGTAGAGGATGCGGCAAAAACGGCAGAAAAGCTTGGATTAGTTCCGTATTATTTATATAGACAGAAAAATATTGCAGGTAATTTCGAAAATGTCGGTTATGCAAAAGCCGATAAAGCAGGAATTTACAATATACTGATCATGGAAGAAAAACAAACTATTTATGCAGCCGGAGCAGGTGCAACAACAAAGATTGTGTTACCTGAAAAAATTAAGACAGAAAATGGGAAAGAAACAAATCTGATCCGTATAGAAAATGTAAAGAATATTGAAGCTTATATTGACCGTATTGATGAGATGATCAAACGGAAAAGCAATTGACATACTATAACACAAAAACTATAATAGTGAGAGGTGAAAGTAGGGGAATACCGGCAGTAAAGGCGAGATGAAGAGAAAAGTTGAAAGTCTTGTCTTTCTGCAGACAGACTCTTCAAGATATAGATTTTGATAAAAAGGAGAATAAATACATGGCATTAAAGAAGAAACCAGTTACAGGTATGAAGGACATGATGCCGGAAGAGATGGAAATCCGGGATTATGTGATTGGGTTGATCCAGGAGACTTACAAGTCATTTGGATTTTCCAGAATTGAGACACCATGTGTAGAACATATTGAGAACCTTTGCAGTAAGCAGGGTGGAGACAATGAAAAATTGATCTTCAAGATTTTAAAACGTGGTGAGAAACTGAAGATCGATCAGGCAAAAGAAGAGATCGACTTGGTAGATGGTGGACTTCGTTATGACTTAACTGTTCCGCTTTCAAGATATTATTCCAATAATGCAAATGAATTGCCGGCACCATTTAAGGCACTTCAGATGGGAAATGTATGGAGAGCTGACCGTCCGCAGAGAGGACGTTTCCGTCAGTTTATGCAGTGCGATATTGATATTTTGGGCGAGCCATCTAATCTGGCTGAGATTGAGCTGATCCTGGCAACATCTACATTGCTTGGAAAACTTGATTTCCATAACTTTACAATCCGTATCAATGACCGCCGATTCTTAAAAGCAATGGCTGCATACAGCGGATTTGAAGAGAAGGATTATGACAGCGTATTCATTACTCTGGATAAGATGGACAAGATTGGTCTGGATGGGGTTCAGAAGGAGTTAGAGGAAAATGGCTATGCGAAAGAATCAGTCGAAAAATATCTCCAGATTTTTAAAGAGATTACGAACGATGTCGAGGGCGTACGCTGGTGTAAAGAGAAACTGGCTGGGTATCTCCCGGAAGAAGCGGCACAGTCGCTGGAGATGATCATTACAAGTGTAGAAAGTGCGAAAGAGGCTGAGTTTAAGATGAGCTTTGACCCAACACTTGTAAGAGGTATGTCTTATTATACAGGAACAATTTTTGAGATTTCAATGGACGAGTTCGGCGGTTCTGTCGGAGGCGGCGGACGCTATGATGAGATGATCGGTAAGTTTACCGGTCAGGATACACCGGCGGTTGGATTTTCAATTGGATTTGAGCGTATTGTTATGCTGCTTTTGGAACGTGGATACAAGATCCCGACAACGAAGGTGAAAAAAGCATATTTGCTTGAGAAGAAGCTTCCACAGGAAAAAATCCTGGAAGTATTAGAGGCTGCAAAAGCTGAGCGTGCTGCGGGAAAACAGATCATGCTTTTGAATATGAAGAAGAATAAGAAATTCCAGAAAGAGCAGCTTCAGCAGCAGGGATATGAAGAAATTGTAGAAGTTTTCAACAGATAATATAAAAACGAAAAGAAAAGAGGAACAAAGTAATGGCAGAATCAATGCAGGGATTACATCGTACACATCGTTGTGGCGAGCTTTCTGCGGCTAATGTCGGAGAGACAGTTACAATTATGGGATGGGTTCAGAAGAATCGTAATAAAGGAGGTCTTGTATTCGTTGATGTACGTGACCGTTCAGGAATTATTCAGGTGGTATTTGAAGATGGTTCATGTGATGCGGATTTAATTGCAAGAGCAGCAAGTCTTCGTTCTGAATATGTAGTAGCAATTGTAGGTAAGGTTGAAAAACGTTCAGGTGCAGTGAATGAGAATCTTGCAACAGGGGAGATTGAAGTAATTCCGGAACAGATGAGAATTTTATCTGAGTCCGAGACACCTCCGTTCCCAATTGAGGAGAACTCTAAAACAAAAGAGGACTTACGTTTGAAATATCGTTATCTGGACTTAAGAAGACCGGATCTTCAGCGCAATTTAATGATGAGAAGTAAGATTGCAACACTGACTCGTCAGTTCCTTGCAGATGAGGGATTTCTTGAGATTGAAACACCAATCCTTGGTAAGACTACACCGGAAGGAGCAAGAGATTATCTTGTACCTAGCCGTATTCATCCAGGAAGCTTCTATGGACTTCCACAGTCACCACAGCTGTACAAACAGCTTTTGATGTGTTCTGGATATGATCGTTATTTCCAGATTGCAAAATGTTTCCGTGACGAGGATTTACGTGCAGACAGACAGCCTGAATTTACACAGATCGATATGGAGCTTTCTTTTGTAGATGAAGAAGATGTTATGAGTATCAATGAAAGACTTCTTGCTAAATTATTTAAAGAGGTTCTTGATATTGATGTAGAGCTTCCAATTCAGAGAATGACATGGCAGGAAGCAATGGATCGTTTCGGTTCTGATAAACCGGATATCCGTTTTGGTATGGAACTTGTAAATGTGACAGAGACAGTAAAAGACAGTGAATTTGTTGTATTTAAAGGCGCTATTGAGAATGGCGGAACTGTTCGTGGTATCAACGCCAAAGGTCAGGGCTCAATGCCTCGTAAGAAGATTGATAAGCTTGTAAGTTTTGCAAAAGATTATGGCGCAAAAGGACTTGCTTACATCGCAATCCAGGAAGACGGAACTGTAAAATCTTCATTTGCTAAATTTATGAGCGAAGAAGAGATGCAGAATCTGATCAAAGCAATGGACGGAGAAAACGGAGACCTTCTTCTTTTTGCAGCAGACAAGAATAAGGTTGTATGGGATGTTTTGGGTGCATTACGTCTGGAACTTGCCCGTCAGTTAGAACTTTTGGATAAGAATGAATACAAATTCCTGTGGATCACAGAATTTCCACTTCTTGAGTGGAGCGAGGAACAGAATCGTTATACAGCAATGCATCATCCATTTACAATGCCGATGGAAGAAGACTGGCAGTATATCGATACAGATCCGGGACGTGTTCGTGCGAAAGCATACGATATTACATTGAATGGTAATGAGATTGGTGGAGGAAGTATTCGAATCCATCAGAACGATATTCAGGAGAAGATGTTTGAAGTACTTGGATTTACAAAAGAAGAGGCTTATCGTCAGTTCTCATTTTTGTTAGATGCATTTAAATACGGAGTACCGCCTCACGCCGGACTCGCTTATGGTCTGGACCGTCTGGTTATGCTGATGGCAAAAGTAGACAGCATTCGTGACGTAATGGCGTTCCCGAAAGTAAAAGATGCTTCATGCCTTATGACAAATGCACCGAGTCAGGCTGATGATAAACAGCTTGCTGAACTGGGGCTGGAGTTGAGACCGGAAGAAAGTGCTGAAGAATAAATAATAGAAAAATTTCGAAAAATATAAAAAAATAGAAAAATAGTGTTGACAGACGGAGAAAAGTCGTGTATAGTATATTTTGTTCTGACAAAGAACTATATATGCGACAGTGGCTCAGCTGGTAGAGTACGACCTTGCCAAGGTCGGGGTCGCGGGTTCGAACCCCGTCTGTCGCTCTCTTTTGAGGAGGAGTGATGCAACATGTTGCATTGCTTCTTTTTTTATAATATTTAGCGAGGGATTACAGGATGATAAAAGCAGTATTATTTGATATGGATGGCGTGATTTTTGATACAGAGCGTATCAACGCAAAAGGATGGAAGAAGGTAGCAGCGAGATATAAAATCACTTTGACAGATGAACGAATCGGAATGCTTCGAGGGAGAACTGCGGACGTGGCGAGAAATTTATTTCACGAATGGTTTGGAGACGAGGTGGATTATGATGAAGCAAGAGGTGCGAGATTAGAAATGCTGATGCAGCATTTGGACGAGCATGGAACACCGTTAAAGCCTGGTGTCAGAGAAATTTTTAGCTACTTAAAAGAAAATCATATAAAAACAGCACTTGCAACATCAACACAGAGGGAGCGAGTGGAAATGTATTTTGAAAAAGGAAATCTGCCACTGCAATTTGATGCGACAGTATGTGGACGCGAGGTTAAGAATGGTAAGCCTGCTCCGGATGTATTTTTGAAGGCGGCAGAATTGCTTGGCCTTAAGCCGGGAGAATGTCTTGTGATTGAAGATAGCTATAATGGGATACGTGCTGCAAATGCAGCGGGATGTCAGGTCGTTATGGTTCCGGATATGGACGAGCCGACCGAAGAAACAAAGGCAGTTTGTACACAAACATTGGAGTCTTTGCATGATGTAATCCGGTATTTAGATGAATTGAAGAAATTGTCAGAAAAATAAAGAAAAATTCAGATATAAAAAATGAAAAAAAGAGTTGACAATAGAGTATGTATCGTGTATAGTAGTTATTGTTCTGATGCAGAACAACTAACATATGCGACAGTGGCTCAGCTGGTAGAGTACGACCTTGCCAAGGTCGGGGTCGCGGGTTCGAACCCCGTCTGTCGCTCTCTTATTAAGGGCAATGCGAAAGCATTGCTCTTTTGTTTTGTGTGGAAGCATTGTAGCTGGTCACAGTTACTGTAAAAGAGCCAGAAAACCCCGTCCCGAACTGGCTCTCGATAACAACTTTTTAAAAATTGTACTAGAATTTTTAAAATACCTGTGTTACAATACACAAAATGCATTAGGGTAAAGTATTAAAGCATTAATGATTTTACAAGACCTTGCAAAGTATTTATAGTAGTCAGGAGAGGAAAACATGAATACAAAAAAGATAAAAGTAGCACTATTAGGAGTTGGTACAGTTGGTACTGGTGTATATAAATTAATCCAGCGTCGCGCTGATGTGATGGTTCGGACAATTGGAGCACAGATGGAAGTAAGCAAGATCCTTGTCCATAATCTGAACAAGCAACGTGAAGGTATCAATGCTTCACTTTTGACAGATAATTGGCAGGAGATTGTAAATGATCCGGAAATTCAGATTGTCGTAGAAGTGATGGGTGGAATCGAGCCGGCGAGAACGATGATACTTGAAGCATTGCATGCAGGAAAGCATGTTGTGACGGCAAACAAGGATCTCTTAGCTGCACATGGAAAAGAGTTGTTGGATGCTGCGGAAGAAAAGCATTGTGATTTGTTGTTTGAGGCGGCAGTGGCAGGCGGAATTCCAATTATCCGACCATTGAAGCAGTGTCTTGCGGGAAATGAGATCGATGAAGTGATCGGTATTGTAAATGGTACAACAAATTACATTTTAACAAAGATGTTTGAAGAGAACATGAGCTTTGAAGAAGCCCTGGCTAAGGCTACGGAGCTTGGATATGCGGAGGCTGATCCGACAGCAGATGTAGAAGGTCTGGATGCAGGACGTAAGGTTGCGATCATGGCATCAATCGCATTTCATTCAAGGGTTGTATTTGACGATGTCCATACAGAAGGAATCACAAAGATTACTTCAGATGATATTGCATATGCAAAAGAATTTGACAGCGTGATTAAATTACTTGGTGTTGCACATAATACTGAGGGCGGAATTGAAGTCGGGGTCTATCCGATGCTGTTGAATAAAGAACATCCTCTGGCATCCGTAAGAGATTCTTTTAATGCAGTATTTGTACATGGAGATGCAGTAGATGATGCAATGTTCTACGGACGTGGGGCAGGAGAACTTCCTACAGCAAGTGCAGTTATGGGAGATATCATTGATGTTGCCAGAAATATTGAGTATGGATGCAATGGTCGAATCAGTTGTACATGTTATAGAGAAACACCGATCAAAAAGTTTGATGAGGTAGAAAATAAGTTTTTCCTTCGTATGCAGGTGAAGAACCAGCCGGGGGTGCTGGCAAGTATTGCAACGGTATTTGGAAATCATGGCGTAAGTATTGCAAGAGTTGTTCAGAAGCATATAAAAGGCGATCAGGCCGAGCTTGTTATCGTAACAGATAAGGTGAGAGAAGATTATTTGAAAAATGCACTGGAACAGTTGAGAGATAGTGAAAATATTTTTGAAATCAGCAGTGTGATTCGAGAATATTAGGAGATTATAAAACTTAAGATAAATAAAGAATTTGCTTTGGATAAAAAAGGGGTTAGTTACAACAAACTTCTTCGTGAGATTTATTTACAAAAAGAAAAAACTGTGTTATAACTTAATATAGCAAGCTAGCGAATGTATAGCAACAAAAAGCTGCGCTCACAGAAAAACACCATAGCAAGTAGATGTTTTTCTGTGAGCCTTATTCATGTGAAGAGGCCAAAGGAGGAAGTTTATAATGAGTTATGCAGATAAAGTATTTATCGATATGTGTAAAGATATTATAGAGAACGGGACAAGTACAGAAGGTGAGAAAGTGCGTCCGGTGTGGGAGGACGGCACATCTGCTTATACGATTAAAAAGTTTGGTGTGGTGAATCGATATGATTTATCGAAAGAATTTCCGGCGCTGACGCTGAGAAGAACAGGAATTAAGAGTTGTACTGATGAGCTTTTATGGATCTGGCAGAAGAAGTCGAATAATATCCATGATTTGAACAGTCATATCTGGGACAGTTGGGCGGATGAGGATGGCTCAATCGGAAAAGCATACGGATATCAGATGCAGGTGAAACACCAGTATAAAGAAGGAATGATGGATCAGGTGGACCGCGTGATCTATGATTTGAAGAACAATCCGTACAGTCGTCGTATTATGACTAATATTTATGTACATCAGGATTTGCATGAGATGAATCTTTATCCATGTGCATACAGTATGACATTTAATGTAACAAAGGAAGCGGGAAGCGATAAGCTTACTTTGAATGGAATTCTCAACCAGCGTTCTCAGGATGTTCTGGCAGCAAATAATTGGAACGTTTGTCAGTATGCAGTTCTTTTACACATGCTGGCACAGGTTTGTGATATGAAGGTAGGAGAATTTGTACATGTCATTGCAGATGCACATATTTATGACAGACACGTGCCGCTTATCAAGGAATTGATATCAAGAGAGCCGCTTCCGGCACCGACATTCTGGTTAAATCCGGAAGTAAAAGATTTTTACGATTTCACACCGGATGATGTAAGACTGGATAATTATGAAACACATCCACAGATTAAAAATATTCCGATAGCAGTGTAGGAGGTTTTAGATAATGAATGCAATAGCAGCAGTAGATGCAAACTGGGCAATAGGAAATAAAAACAGACTTTTAACAAGTATTCCGGCGGATATGAAGTTCTTCAGAGAGAAGACAATGGGACATGTTGTTGTAATGGGAAGAAAAACTTTGGAAAGCTTCCCAAACGGGCTGCCTCTTAAGAACAGAGTTAATATCGTGTTGACAGCGAACCGTTCTTATAAAGTGAAAGATGCGGTTATCGTGCATACAAAAGAAGAATTGTTGGAAGAATTAAAAAAATATGATTCAAATGAGCTGTATGTAATCGGAGGAGGAAGCATTTACGAGATGCTGATCCCATATTGTGATACAGCGTATATCACAAAGATCGATCATGCATATGCAGCAGATACGTATTTCCCAAATCTGGATCAGATGGATGATTGGGAGATGACGGAGGTCAGTGAGGAGCAGACTTGTTTTGATTTGGAATATGTATTCGCAAAATATGAACGCAAATAATCAAAAAATAAATAAAAAGAAGAAAAGAAATTTTATATTCAGAGGTGTGAGTATACTCTGTACAATAGCATTTCTGGTCAGTGGATTATGCGGCTGTACAGCAGATGACAATGGAGAAGAAAATCATCCAAAAGACCAGAAGAAGCTTCGGGTCGTGACAACTATTTTCCCGCAGTACGATTTTGTACGGCAGATAGCGGGAGATAATGTGTCACTAACCATGCTTTTGAAACCAGGAGAGGAAACACATTCTTACGAACCAACACCACAGGATATCATTGCAATCCAGAATGCAGACTTGTTTATTTATGTCGGCGGAGAGAATGACGAGTGGGTGGAAGATATTTTGGAATCACCGGAGATGGAAGATGTGAAGAGACTTCGTCTGGTAGATTGTGTTGGAAATATTCTTGCAGAAGAGCATGTGGAAGGAATGAAGGAAGAGCGCGGGCATTCTCATGAAGATGAGGAAGAGGAGAGCCACGATGAAGAGGAACATTTTCTTCATTCTGCAGAAGAAACGGAAGAAGAGCATAATGAGCATGTACACACGATGGATGAGCATGTCTGGACATCACCGTGCAATGCGATTGACATTGTAGAGCATATCACAGAGGAATTATGTTCTTTGGATCCAGAGCATGGACAGACATATAAAGATAATGCAGAAGCGTATGAGACACAGTTGAAGGAACTGGATACATCGTTTCGCAATGTAGTGAAAAATGCGAAGAATCATACACTCTTGTTTGGAGACCGTTTCCCATTTCGATATTTTGCGGCAGAGTATGGACTGGATTATTATGCAGCATTTTCGGGTTGTGCATCAGATACAGAACCAAGTGCGGCAACGATGGCATTTCTGATTAATAAGGTTAAAGAAGAACATATCCCGGTCGTGCTGAAGATGGAGCTTAGTAATGATAATATTGCAAATGCGATTGCGGAGGCGTGTGATGTTCCGGTGAAAGTATTTTACAGCAGTCATAATATTAGTGCTAAGCAGTTTGAAGCGGGAGTAACTTATTTGGATTTAATGAAAGAAAATGTAGAAACGTTAAAGGAGGCTTTGAGATAATGGCTTTGATTCAATGTGAAAATATATCAATTGCATACGAAGGTCAGACAGTCATTGAGGATTTATCATTTCAGATGGATCAAGGGGATTATCTTTGTATTGTCGGGGAGAATGGTTCCGGAAAGAGTACTTTAGTCAAGAGTCTTTTGGGGTTAAAGAGTCCGTCGAAGGGGAAAATTATTTTCGGAGATGGATTGCTTCAAAGAGAGATTGGGTACCTTCCACAGCAAAATGATGTGCAGAAGGATTTTCCGGCAAGTGTGTATGAAGTAGTATTGTCAGGACGGTTAAATGGACGTGGTTTTCATCCATTTTACAAAGCAGAGGATAAGAGGCGGGCAAAAGAAAATATGCAGCTTTTAGGAATCGATGACCTTGCAAGAAGTTGTTTTCGAGATTTGTCCGGCGGACAGAAGCAGAGAGTTCTGCTCGCAAGAGCTTTGTGTGCGACAAAGAAGCTTCTTCTTCTGGATGAGCCGGTGACAGGACTTGATCCAATCGTGACAGCAGAGTTTTATCAACTGATCAAAGAGATAAATCAGAAGTCAGGGATTGCTGTTGTGATGGTCTCTCATGATATTGAAAGTGCACTTCGAGATGCAACACACATTTTACATTTGCAGGAAAATGCAAGGTTTTTCGGGACGACAGAGGATTATAAGAAGAGTGCTGTCGGCAGACAATATATTAAAAGTGGACAGATTGATGTTCAGGAAGCGGTAGTAGAGGAACGTCTGAAACAGATGAAAGGGGGAGATAAGTCATGAATACAATGATTGAGATGCTCTCCTATCCATTTATGGTGAGGGCGTTTACAGTAGGAATTCTGGTCTCTTTATGTTCCGCACTTTTGGGCGTGAGCCTGGTATTAAAGAGGTATTCGATGATAGGCGATGGCTTGTCGCATGTGGGATTTGGCGCACTGGCAGTTGCAGCAGCGTTAAATGTAGCACCGCTGGCGGTCGCAATTCCGGTCGTGATCATTGCGGCGATACTTCTTCTTAGGGTGAACAGTAGCAGTGTGCTCAAAGGTGATTCGGCGATTGCACTGATTTCCACCAGTGCACTTGCAATCGGTGTTATGGTAATATCCATGACAACAGGAATGAATACAGATGTTTACAATTACATGTTTGGAAGTATTCTGGCAATGAGTGCAGAGGATGTCCGCATGAGTGTGATTTTATCGGTAGTCGTATTATTGTTGTATATATTTTTCTATAATAAAATATTTGCGATTACATTTGATGAAATATTTGCAAAAGCAACAGGTGTGAAAGCTGATTTATATAATACATTGATTGCAGTTCTGACAGCTGTGACAATCGTGCTCGGAATGAGAATGATGGGAACATTGCTGATTTCCAGTCTGATCATATTTCCGGCACTTACATCTATGCGAGTCTGCAAGACGTTTCGAGGAGTGATTGTAAATTCAGCGATTATTTCTGTTGTGTGCTTCTGCATTGGCATTTCGGTGTCATACTTTTTTGCAACTCCGGCAGGAGCCAGTGTGGTTGTTGTAAATCTGGCATTTCTTGGTATTTATACAATAATAGGATTTATCAGACAGCGAAAATAACGTTTGCAAACAGGACGTTTTTATAAAGGGAGGTTTTTCTATGAAACAGATTTCAGGTAATAAGTTGTTAGTAAAAGCATTGAAAGAAGAAGGGGTAGACACATTATTTGGTTATCCGGGGGCTTGTACGATCGATATCAGTGATGAGCTTTATAAACAGGATGATATACGTGTGATTCTGCCTCGACATGAGCAGGCTTTGGTTCATGCTGCCGATGCATATGCCCGTACGACAGGTAAAGTCGGAGTCTGTCTCGTAACAAGCGGACCGGGAGCGACGAACCTTGTAACAGGTCTTGCAACAGCAAACTATGACAGTGTGCCATTGGTTTGTTTTACTGGTCAGGTTTCAAGACATTTGATCGGAAACGATGCTTTTCAGGAAGTAGATATCGTAGGTATTACAAGAAGTATTACGAAGTACGGTGTTACTGTCCATAAACGTGAGGACCTGGGTCGTATTATCAAAGAAGCCTTTTATATAGCAAGAACAGGGAAACCGGGTCCGGTACTGATTGACCTTCCGAAAGATGTTATGGCAGAGCTTGGAAGTGCAGAGTACCCGAAATCTGTAAATATCCGTGGATACAAACCGACTACGGCTGTTCATATCGGACAGTTGAAACGAGCTTTGAAAATGCTTGGAAAAGCAGAACGTCCGTTATTTCTTGCAGGTGGCGGAGTAATCATTGCAGATGCAAAAGAGGCATTTAAAGAAGTTGTAGAGAAGACAAATGTACCGGTTGTTACAACTGTTATGGGACGTGGTGCGATTCCAACGAACCACCCATTGTTTATAGGAAACCTTGGTATGCACGGTGCGTATGCGGCCAATATGGCAGTTAGTGAGTGTGATCTGTTGTTCTCTATCGGAACGAGATTTAACGACCGTATTACAGGGAAATTACATGAGTTTGCCCCACATGCACAAATTATCCACATAGATATTGATACAGCGTCCATTTCGCGAAATATCCATGTTGATGTTCCGATTGTTGCAGATGCGAAAGATGCAATTACAAAAATGAATGAATATGTTGTTCCATGTAAGACGAAGAAATGGCTAGATGAGATCAATGAGTGGCAGCATGTACACCCGTTGACAATGAAAAAGCATGCAGAAATGGGACCGATGGATATTATCGGGGAGATTAACAGACAGTTTGATGAGGCAATCATTGTAACGGATGTAGGTCAGCATCAGATGTTTGCGGCACAGTTTACAGAGATTACAGAGAAGAAGCAGATTATTATGTCAGGCGGACTTGGAACGATGGGGTATGGATTCCCGGGAGCAATCGGAGCAAAACTGGGCAATCCGGATAAGCCGGTCATTATGATCTCAGGAGATGGCGGTATGCAGATGAACATTCAGGAATTTGCAACGGCAGTATTGGAAGAACTTCCTGTTATCTTGTGTGTATTTAACAATACATATCTTGGAATGGTACGTCAGTGGCAGAAATTATTCTATGGAAAACGTTATGGAATGACAGATTTGCGCGCAGGTGCTTTGACAAGAAGAACAAATGGAGAAGAAAAGCCGGAGTATACACCGGATTTCATTAAGCTGGCAGAGAGTTATGGAGCAAAGGGTATACGTGTTACAAAAACAGATGAGATTGCAGCAGCATTTGAAGAGGCTAAGAAAAATACAAAAGTTCCGACATTGATTGAATTTATCATTGATCCGGAAGAAATGGTGTTCCCAATGATTAAGCCGGGCGGAACATTGGAAGAAATGATTATAGAGTGTTAGGAGGACTGAAAAATGGAGAATAGTATAAAGAAAAGATGGATTTCATTGTATGTAGAAAATCAGGTAGGTGTTCTTTCGAAAATTTCAGGACTCTTTTCCGGAAAGGCATATAACCTGGATAGTCTGACAGTAGGAACAACAGAAGATCCTACAGTATCACGAATGACAATCGCAACAGTCAGTGATGATGAAACATTTGAACAGATAAAAAAACAATTGAATCGAATGGTAGAAGTGATTAAAGTAATCGACTTTACAGATTTATTTGTCCGCATGAAAGAAATTTTATATGTAAAGGTTAAGAAATGCAGTAGAGAAGATAAGGCAGAGCTGTTTCGAATTGCAGAGACATATAAAGCAAAACCGATGGATATCGGAAGAGACAGTCTTTTGATTGAATTCGTTCAGACTGCAACAAAGAATGATGCAGTTATCAAACTGATGAAGGAAGAGTTCCAGAATATTGAGGTTGTACGTGGCGGAAGCGTTGGAATTGAGTCGATTAGCATGATGGAAAGATAAAAAATATAAAAAACAGAGTGCACTCTTGAATTTTCTTTTTAATCGTATTATAATCGACTAAAGATAGAAAGCTTGATATTGGAATGGAGGAACTACAGATGGATAAGAAAAATATTGATTGGGAGAATCTTGGATTTGGATATGTTCAGACAGAGAAGCGTTATGTTTCAAACTTCAAAGATGGAAAATGGGATGATGGAGTCCTGACAGAGGATGCGAACATTGTTCTGAATGAATGTGCAGGAGTACTTCAGTATGCACAGACAGTATTTGAAGGTATGAAAGCATATACAACAGAAGATGGACGAATTGTTGTATTCCGCCCTGATTTGAATGCAAAACGTATGGTTGATTCTGCGAAGAGACTCGAGATGCCTCCGTTCCCAGAAGAGAGATTTGTAGATGCGATTGAAAAGGTTGTTAAGGCAAATGCTGAATATGTACCACCATACGGTTCAGGAGCAACTCTGTATTTAAGACCTTATATGTTTGGAAGTAATCCGGTTATCGGAGTAAAACCTGCAAATGAGTATCAGTTCCGTATTTTTGCGACCCCGGTAGGACCATACTTCAAAGGTGGAGCGAAACCTGTAACAATCTGTATTTCAGATTTTGACCGTGCTGCACCGCATGGAACAGGACATATCAAGGCGGGATTGAACTATGCTATGAGCCTGCATGCAATTGTGACAGCTCATGCAAATGGGTTTGATGAGAACATGTATCTTGATTCTGCTACAAGAACAAAAGTAGAAGAAACAGGTGGAGCAAACTTCATTTTTGTAACAAAAGATAATAAAGTTGTAACTCCTCATTCAAATACAATTCTTCCATCTATTACAAGACGTTCTCTGATGTATATTGCAGAGCATTATCTGGGACTTGAAGTAGAGGAAAGAGATGTATATGTAGAAGAATTGAAAGATTTTGCAGAGTGTGGTCTGTGTGGAACAGCAGCCGTTATCTCACCGGTAGGTAAAGTTGTTGATCACGGAAAAGAAATCTGTTTCCCAAGCGGAATGGAGAAGATGGGACCAATCACTCAGAAATTGTATGATACATTGACAGGTATCCAGATGGGACGTATTGAAGCTCCGGAAGGATGGCTGAAAGTAATCGAATAATTCGGATAATATTTTAAATATAATTTGAAGAAATAGTCTGCAAAGTATTTGCAAGGTGGATAAAAGAGGGTGCATTCGCAAAAAATGTGAATTGCATCTTCTTTTTTTGACAAGGCTGTTTACAAGCATTTTACAGAATGATATGATAAAATGAAATGGAATTTTAGAATGGAAGTAAAACAGTAATGAAAAGGTATGTATATACTCTTGCTTTTTTCTGTATGCTTTGTTTTGGGTGGATGTTGAATCCCTTGACTGTGCATGCGGAGATTGCATCAGACCGGGCGTTTGATGGAGCAGTGTGGGAGAAGATTATAGAGGATGATATAGAAGCGGCAGAGGGTGTCGTACAATCTATGTGTGTGACAGATTATTATATCATTATGATGGAGAATGTTGCAGAGGATGGCACGACACCGGATATTATAAAAGCATATTACCGGTATGACCATGACGAGAATGGACAGCCTGTTGAACGGTATTCTCTTGCAAAACGTGTGCAGGATATGTGTTATGAACATTGTAACGGAATGGCATTTAACCCAAATACGCGTGAAATTGTGGTTGCGTTGTATACAAGCTATAATGCGGAAAACCGAGGCTGTGTTTTTTTGCTGGATGCGGATACATTAGAATTCAAAGGCCGGCTGAAGATTACAGATGATTATAATATACTTGGAATCGGTTATGATCAGGCAGAGGATTGTTACTATATCCAGACAAATGCAGATGGAGGATATACGTTTAAAAAGCTGGATAGTCAGTTTCAGATTATAGATGATTACGGAACGATGGAAGGCTATTCTAAGGGAACAAATTTTCAGGATCTTTGTGTAAGTGGAGATTATATAATTAATTTACCATTAACCTTGCACATGGGAATCGGTGATTATATTAACATGTATTCTATCTCCAGAAGAGTGATGGTGTCGGATACACAGATGAATTTCAATTTTGAAGGAGTAAGTGGAGATGAACCGGAAAGTATCTGTGAATTAGAACCTGGATTATTTGCGGTAACAGTAACGCAGTCATATGCAGACGGAAGAAGAACTGTGGCGGTCTATAAGACAATGGTTCCTTATAATTTCCCGGCAGCAGATATACAAAAGAGTACAGAGCCGATAAGTGAAGGTGTGAGTACGCCGGAAATAGTGGCCAGTGAAAAACAAGAAGAACAGCATGTTATATCAACTCCTGTAAAGCAAAAGATGTCAAGCCTTGCGAAGTTAAAGAGCAAGATCAAGCTGCCATCAGTAAAACAGGTTTTGAAGGTTATGTTATTGCTTGTGGTTGCAATTGTTATATTCCTTGCATTTTATATGCGGCTTATTGCCATCAGACGAGAACGTCAGCGCAAGCTGGAAAAGGCAAGGAGAGAGCGAAAAGTAATCAGAGAGAGATACGAGGACTAAGAAAGAAGAATATATTGATAAACGAGGTAGAAGATGGAAGCATATACAAGTTTTGCAGTAGTTTATGATACGTTCATGGATAATGTGCCTTATGAAGAATGGGGAGAATATTTACATGGATTGTTATTGGAATATGGGGTTGAAGACGGGTTGATTTTAGACCTTGGATGCGGAACCGGAACAATGACTGAAATTTTAGCTTCAAAGGGCTATGATATGACCGGAGTAGATTTTTCGGAAGAAATGTTAGATATTGCAATGCAGAAACGCACGAAGAGTGGACATGATATATTATATTTGATGCAGGATATGCGGGAATTTGAATTGTATGGAACAGTCAGAGCCATTGTAAGCGTTTGTGATTCTATGAATTATCTTACAGAAGATGGTGATTTGGAGCAGGTGTTCAGACTTGCCAATAATTATCTGGATCCGGGCGGATTATTTATTTTTGATATGAATACAGAATATAAATATCGTGAAATGCTGGGGGACCAGACAATCGCTGAAGAACGTGAGAATTGTAGTTTTATTTGGGACAACTATTATTATGAGGAAGAAAAGATCAATGAATATCAGTTGTCTTTGTTTGTGGAAGACCCGGTTTTAAGTGAAAAGACGGGACAGGATATTTGCAGAAAATTTCAAGAGATGCACTATCAGAGAGCGTACAGTCTTGCAGAAGTAAAGGCTGCATTGGAAGTGGCAGGGATGGAGTTTATTGCTGCTTACGATGCATTTACAAGGAATCCGGTGCATCAGGAAAGTGAGCGTATGTATATCATTGCGAGAGAACAGGGAAAGTAAGAGAGGAGAATAGATATGTCAGATTATATAGTAAGAGCAACAGCGGCAAATACACAGATTCGTGCATTTGCTGCATCAACAACAGAACTGGTAGAGGAGGCACGCAAGCGTCATCAGACAAGCCCGGTTGCGACAGCAGCGTTGGGACGTCTGCTTACAGCAGGTGTGATGATGGGAAGTATGATGAAGAATGACAGTGATGTATTAACATTACAGGTTCAGTGTGGCGGTGAGATCGGAGGAATGACGGTGACTGCAGACAGCCACGGAGATGTAAAAGGATATGTGAATAATCCGGATGTTATGCTGCCGCCAAAGAATGGCAAGCTGGATGTTGGAGGCGCATTGGGACCAGGATTTTTGAATGTAATCAAAGATATGGGACTAAAAGAGCCATATTCGGGACAGACTATGCTTCAGACAGGTGAGATCGCAGAAGACCTGACATATTATTTTGCAACATCAGAGCAGGTACCATCATCTGTCGGTTTGGGTGTTTTGATGGAGAAAGACAATACAGTGCGCTGCGCCGGTGGATTTATTGTACAGGTAATGCCATTTGTAGATGATGAGGTTCTTGATAAATTAGAGGCCAATATCCAGAAGATTCAATCTGTAACAGCGATGCTTGATAATGGACATACTCCGGAAGAGATGCTGAATCAGGTTTTGGAAGGGCTGGATGTAGAGATTACAGATACGCTTCCTGCTAAATTTAGCTGTAATTGCTCAAAGGATAGAATTGAAAAAGCAATTATCAGCATTGGTAAAAAGGAAATACAGGCTATGATCGATGATGATAAACCAATTGAAGTGAAGTGTCATTTCTGTAATACAGCGTATAAATTTGAAGTGGAAGAGTTAAAAAAACTGCTTAAGAAGGCAACGAGATAAGACGATTAATATCATGACAATGAAAGTTCTAAGTTAAAAGAACCGGATAAGAAACAGGAGTGATGAAAGATGAAACAGGGATTTGTAAAGGTTGCAGCCGTAACACCAAATCTTCAGGTTGCAGATGTAGAGTACAACACAGAAAAGATTTGTGAGGCAATTGATAAAGCTTATGAGAACAGAGCGAAAGTTGTTGTTTTTCCGGAGCTGTGTATTACAGGATATACGTGTAGTGATTTGTTTTTGCAGGATATATTGCTGGAGGAGTCAAAAAAGGCATTATTAAAAATAGCAAAATATACAAGAGACAAGGATATGCTGATTTTTGTCGGAATGCCGCTTATGCAGGATGGAAAGCTCTACAATGTGGCAGCAGCCTTAAATAAGGGAGATGTTTTAGGATTTACTACAAAAACATTTCTTCCAAATTATGGTGAATTTTATGAAATGCGTCAATTTACACCGGGACCAAAAGAAGCCAGATGGATTTTATTTGAGGGCAATAAAGTTCCGTTTGGTCCGCAGATTTTATTTGAATGTACAACGATGCCAAATCTTGTAGTTTCAGCTGAAATATGTGAAGATGTATGGGCTCCTATGCCGCCTAGTATTCAGGCAGCGTTAGAAGGGGCAACACTTATAGTGAACTGTTCAGCCAGTGATGAGACGATTGGTAAGAGCAGTTACAGAAGAGAATTGATCAAAGGACAGTCGGCTCGTTTGCTTGCCGGATATATTTATGCTAATGCGGGAGAGGGCGAGTCAACAACAGATCTTGTATTTGGCGGACATAATATTATAGCTGAGAATGGTTCTATATTGAGAGAATCAAGAAGATTTGTGAATAGAGCAATTTATTCAGAGATTGATATCAACCGTCTGGTTGGTGAGAGACGTAAGAATACAACATTTCAGGCAAATGATGTGCCAGGGCTGATACGTGTTCCTTTTTATCTTGAGATGGAGAAGACCTATCTTACAAGAAAGTTTTCAAAACACCCATTTGTACCATATAACGAGCGTGAGAAGGCAAGAAGATGCGAGGAAATTTTAAATATCCAGGCAATGGGATTGAAAAAACGTCTTGCACATACACATGCGAAGACAGCGGTAGTTGGAATATCAGGCGGCTTAGATTCTACGCTTGCATTGATTGTAACGGCAAGAGCATTTGATATGCTAAAGAAAGATAAAAAGCAAATTATAGCGGTTACAATGCCTTGTTTTGGAACAACGGACCGAACATATCAGAATGCCTGCAAGATGTCGAAACAGCTTGGAGCAACACTTATAGAAGTGCCAATCGCAGAAGCGGTGAATATTCATTTTCGTGATATCGGACACGATCCAAAAGATCATAGTGTAACATATGAGAATGGACAGGCGAGAGAGCGTACACAGGTCTTGATGGATATTGCAAATAAAGATGGTGGTATGGTTATCGGTACAGGTGATTTGTCAGAGCTGGCGCTTGGATGGGCAACATACAATGGCGATCATATGTCTATGTATGGGGTAAATGCTTCAATTCCAAAGACACTGGTAAGACATCTTGTACAGTATGCGGCGGATACGACAGTGGATAAAGAGTTAAAACATGTACTTTATGATGTGCTGGATACACCGGTAAGTCCGGAATTATTGCCTCCGAAAGATGGCAATATCGCACAGAAGACAGAAGACTTGGTTGGACCGTACGAATTACATGATTTTTATTTATATTATTTACTTCGTTTTGGGTTTGAACCAAGTAAGATTTTCCGCCTTGCGAAATATACATTTGAAGATACATATGATGATGTTACGATTTTGAAATGGCTGGAGACATTCTGTAAAAGATTTTTCGCGCAACAGTTCAAACGTTCATGCCTTCCGGATGGACCAAAAGTAGGTAGTGTAGCATTATCTCCGAGAGGAGACTGGAGAATGCCGAGTGATGCTTGCGTAGCTGTGTGGTTGAAGGATTTGGAGAATATTTCGTTGTCAGATATTTAAAAGAATAAGTTGTTAGCTGTGAAGAGAAAATCTTTGCAGACAGATAATAAAGAAAAGAGGCAGGATATCCGTTGAACGGACAACCTGCCTTTTTTCTCTTTAGGTGTTGAAATAAGTATAGCTATAAAAATAGCAAAATTGATCTTGAAAGATAAATCTTATAAAAATTAAAGTGAAATACGTGTACCAGTTACTCCATTGATACCGTCTTTTGCTTTTTCAAGCAATGTGATCAATGCCTGACGACCAGGTTTTGATTCTGCAAAGTCAACAGCAGCCTGAACTTTTGGAAGCATAGAACCAGGAGCGAAGTGACCTTCTTCCATGTACTGTTTTGCTTCCTCTACTGTCATATGATCGATCCATTTTTCATCTGGTTTTCCATAGTTTACAGCAACTTTTTCTACAGCTGTAAGGATGATAAGGAAGTCAGCATCCAGATCTTTAGCCATCAGGCAGCTTGCGAAGTCTTTATCGATAACTGCGCTGGCACCTTTTAAGTGATTTCCCTGCAATGTAACAGGAATACCGCCACCGCCACAAGCGATAACAAGTTCACCTGCATTAACCATGTTAGTGATTGTTCCAATCTCAACGATTTCCTGTGGCTTTGGAGAAGCAACAACACGGCGATATCCACGTCCTGCATCTTCTTTCATGATATAGTTATATTTCTCAGCCATCTCATCAGCCTGTTCTTTTGTTAAGAAACGTCCGATTGGTTTTGACGGATTTTCAAAAGCTGGATCATTTTCATCTACACGAACCTGTGTGATCATTGTAGCAACCGGAATATCTGTGATTCCACGATTTAACAATTCTTCACGTAATGCATTCTGCAAGTCATAACCGATATAAGCCTGGCTCATTGCAACACAAACAGAAAGTGGTGTGTTAGGCTGTTTTTCATCTTCATGAGTTAAAGCAAGCATAGCATTATTGATCATACCAACCTGTGGTCCGTTACCATGTGCAACAACAACTTCACAGCCTTCCTCAATCAAATCAACGATTGCACGAGCTGTAATTTTAACTGCTGCCATCTGCTCTGGAAGTGTATTGCCAAGAGCATTTCCCCCAAGAGCAATGACAATTCTCTTCTTTTTAGACATTTTATATTCCTCCAAACGAATTTTTTGTTTTTAAAACCAGAAGCGAAACAGGCTCGCTTCTGGTTCGTTATAAGACTATGTTTAATTTGTGCTCAAAATCTTATTCGAAAATTCTTGGGCATCCTTTTTCTTCCAGTTTTTTCAAGATCTCTGTTGGGTTCTCGAATTTAGCAAGGAAGATCATAGCTGCGATGATATATGGTTTGAAGCTAGCTTCTTTGTAAAGTGGATCTCTGTAACGATCGAATACAGTAGCGTCTACTTCACCTTCTTCACAGCTTACGCCTGTGATATCAGCTGGCAGGCAGTGCATGTAAAGAGCTTTTCCGTCTTTTGTTGTAGCCATAAGCTCTTCTGTACAAGCCCAATCTTTGTGCTCTGCGTTCTGAGCAAGAAGTTCTTTCTCAAGTTCTTTGATACCTTCTGTATCACCATTTCCGTACAGTTCTGTACGTTTTTCCATAGCTGCAAATGGAGCCCAGCTCTTTGGATATACGATATCAGCATCTTTGAAAGCTTCTGCCATGTTGTTTGTTTTTGTGAATGATCCGCCTGATTTTTTAGCGTTTTCTTCAGCAACTTTTTCTACATCTTCGAATACTTCGTATCCTTCTGGATGAGCAAGAACAACGTCCATTCCGAAACGTGTCATAAGTCCGATAATTCCCTGTGGAACTGAAAGTGGTTTACCATAAGATGGAGAGTAAGCCCATGTCATAGCAAGTTTTTTACCTTTCAAATTCTCAACTCCGCCGAACTCGTGGATGATGTGAAGCATATCAGCCATTGCCTGTGTTGGGTGGTCGATATCGCACTGAAGGTTAACAAGTGTAGGTTTCTGCTCTAAGATACCGTCTTTGTTTCCCTGTGTTACAGCGTCAACAACTTCGTGCATATATTTGTTACCTTTTCCGATGTACATATCATCACGGATACCGATTACATCAGCCATGAAAGAAATCATGTTAGCTGTTTCACGAACTGTTTCACCGTGAGCAACCTGAGATTTTCCTTCGTCAAGATCCTGAACTTCAAGACCTAACAGGTTACAAGCAGAAGCGAAAGAGAAACGTGTACGTGTAGAGTTATCACGGAATAAAGAGATTCCAAGTCCGCTTTCAAATACTTTTGTAGAGATGTTGTTTTCTCTCATGTAACGAAGAGCGTCAGCTACTGTAAATACAGCTTCGATTTCGTCGTCTGTTTTCTCCCATGTTAAGAAGAAATCACCATTGTACATCTCTTTGAAGTTTAATGCGTTTAATTTGTCAATATATCCCTGTAATTTTGCGTCCATTATAAAATCCTCCTGATAATTGTTTTTTAATAATTGTTTTAATGGATGGCGTCCGGCGGACCAGACGCCTGAATTTGGTTTTGAGTATATAATGCTAAGCAATGAGGTAACACATTCGGACATCGACTCGAAAAGACCTCGTCTGATGCCGAAGTGTACACAATCGCTAAGCTCAATGCAATTTCGCTAAGCGATTAGTGCATTATTTCACATATGATTTTGGAAGAGCAGCGTAAACTGCAGCACATGTAACAAGATCCTGTTTCCATGTCTTCTCGTTTGGTGCGTGAGCCTGAGCCTCTGCTCCAGGTCCGAATCCGATACAAGGGATTCCGTTACGTCCCATGATAGATACACCATTTGTAGAGAATGTCCATTTGTCTGTTAATGGACGAGCCTGTCTCATCTCAAGTGTCTCTTCAGCACCGATACGTGCATCTCCGTAAAGTCCTGTATAAGCTTCTTCAAGAGCTTTTGTTACAGCATGGTCTTTTGGAATAGCCCATGTTGGGAAGTAGCACTCGATTTCATATACACATCCTGTGTAAGAAGGACGGTCATAGTTGTACATAGAAACTGTTACGTCATCACCGTATTTCTGTACGCTAGGTAAAGCACGGATCTCATCTAAGCAGCTTTCCCATGTTTCTCCGAATGTCATACGACGGTCAAGAGATACTGAGCAAGAGTCAGCTACTGCACAACGGCTTGGAGATGTGTAGAAAATCTGAGATGTTGTAACTGTACCACGTCCAAGGAAACGAGCTTCTTCATAGTCTTTGTTGTATTTAGGATCAAGCATTTTAACAAGACCTTTGATTTCTGTTCCGTCTTCAGCGTCGTTCTCATTCAAAGCACGGATATCCTGGAGAATGTCAGCCATTTTGTAAATAGCATTGTCTCCACGCTCTGGAGCAGAACCATGGCAAGAAACACCTTTAACGTCAACGCGGATTTCCATACGTCCACGCTGTCCACGGTAGATACCACCATCTGTAGGCTCTGTAGAAACTACGAATTCAGGACGAACTTTGTCTTCGTTGATGATGTACTGCCAGCAAAGACCATCACAGTCTTCTTCCTGAACTGTACCAACAACCATTACTTTGTATCCTTCTGGGATAAGATCCTGTTCTTTCATGATCTTAGCACCATATACAGCTGATACGATACCGCCACACTGGTCAGATACTCCACGTCCACCGATCTCTGTCTCTGTCTCGTATCCTTCATATGGATCGAATGTCCAGTTGTCGATGTTACCGATACCTACTGTATCAATATGAGCGTCAAATGCGATGATCTTGTCGCCTGTTCCCATGTATCCGATTACATTTCCCTGAGGATCGATCTGAACTTCATCAAATCCTACTTTTTTCATCTCAGCAGCGATAGTGTCGATATGAGCTTTCTCATCACAGCTTTCTCCTGGGTTTTTTACGATTGCACGTAAGAATGCAGTCATTTCTTTCTCATATCCCTGTGCAGCCTCTTTGATTTTGTTTAAATCCATTGTTAAAAATCCTCCTTTTTAAAATATAAATTAATTTTTTCCTATTATATAAGTCTTATTAGACTTATTTTTCATTTCCATCCCAAACGATTGATTCATAACGTTCTGGGTCTGTGTTACCTTCTGTAGAGAAGAGTAATACTTTTGAGTTCTCATCTAATCCAAGATGTTCTCTTAATTCTTTGTATTCATCCATCATCATGATGCAAGCAAGTGTTCCGAATGGAGCAGCTCCTGATTCACCAGATGTAACCGGTTTGTCTCCTTTGATTGGAGCAGCAAGCATACGCATACCTTTTGCAGCAACCCAGTCAGGAGTAGAGATGAATGTATCTACATGGTTTTTCAAAATATCCCATGAAATTGTGTTTGGTTCACCACAAGCAAGACCAGCCATGATAGTAACCATATCGCCATCTACAATCTGGATACTTCCGTCACCAACAGAAGCACCTTTGTAAAGACATGCAGCAGCTTCAGCTTCTACAACAACAACTTTCGGTGGGTTTTCCGGATATCTGTTAGCGAAGTAACCCTGAACAGCACCGGCAAGTGATCCAACACCAGCCTGGATAAATACGTGTGTAGGACGCTCGCATCCATAATCCTGAAGCTGATCATAAGCTTCCATAGCCATTGTTCCATATCCCTGCATGATCCATGCTGGAATTTCTTCGTATCCGTCCCAAGCTGTATCCTGAACCATGATTCCGTTCTCTGTCTTCATAGCCATGTCATTTGCCATACGAACACATTCATCGTAGTTATATTCTTCGATAGTAGCTGTAGCACCTTCAGCAAGAATGTTGTTCAGTCGTGTCTGTGTTGTTCCCTTTGGCATTAAGACAACTGCTTTCTGTCCAAGTTTGTTTGCAGCCCATGCAACTCCACGTCCGTGGTTACCGTCTGTAGCTGTAAAGAATGTAGCCTGTCCGAACTCTTCTTTAAGAGCATCAGAAGTAAGTACATTATAAGGAAGTTCTGAAACATCTTTGCCTGTCTGCTTTGCAATGTAACGAGCCATTGCAAATGAACCTCCGAGTACTTTGAAAGCGTTCAGTCCAAAACGATAAGATTCATCTTTGATGTACACTTCACCAAGACCGAGCATGTCAGCCATCTTATCTAATTTAGTAAGTGGTGTTACTGTGTACTGTGGAAAACTCTCATGGAAAGCACGAGCTTTTTTAACTTCTTCCAGACTCATGACTTTCAGGTTTTCATCGTTTGTCTTTGGCATCTTATTGACTGCCCATTTGATTGATTCCATTTGGAATAACCTCCTTTATATTTTATTATTTGTTTTTGGGTTCCTATTTTGTTACTTGTTAGTCGCATCCATGTAATTATAGAGCGTAAACTTTGAAATGCCTAATAGGGAAGCAACTTTGTCGCCGGATTTTGTGATAAGAAAAGCACCCGCGCTATTTAAAAATTGTACAACCTTAACTTTGTCGTCTTTGTTCATTGCTGCGATAGGTTTGCCGACAAGTGCAAGAGCCTGTTCGATTAAAGAATCAAGTAGTTCATTTACATTGTGGGTGATTTTCTGCGGCTGTGCGATACCGCCATCAGAAATTCCGCTCCCTGTTTCCAACTCCAGCTCGGATTCTGTTGTGATCAGAGAGTGAAGAGCATTTTCTACCGTTAACAAAGAAGTAATATCGTAGTTTAAAGCAAAGATATACTCAATATTGTCATCATCACCACGAACATACATTGTACTGGACTTTAAAATCTGTCCGCTTTCTGTCTTAGTTAAATAAGAAAGTCTGTCGTGAATCCTAGATGGATCTCTTTTCAATGTTTCAAGAACAATGCGTGAAGGTCCGTCGCCGACCTGGCGTCCGGAGATAGAACCGTTTTCTACATATACAATAGAATGTTCGATTTCACGTTTTGTTAAGTCGTGGATGACAATTTCACAATTACTACCGAAGTGAACCGCAAGTCCATGACTAATCTGTTTTAATAAATCAAGCCTTTTACCCATGAATCTGTAACTCCTCTCTTTAGCATGAAAATGTCTTGTCATTTTTATTTGCTTCTGAATCCATCATAGCATAAAAAAAATGAAAATCAATACTTTTCTAAAAAATTTTTAGATATCTTAATTTTTTTAAGAATTTTGTTGCATTCGAGGTGGCATTATGGTATCATATTACAAAGAAAGTGGTTCAGAAATGTAATTTGTTGTGCGAAAATTACAAAAAAATCAGACAAATTAAACAGTTAAAAAAACTGAAAAAAAGAAAAGGAGAGATGCATATGTTGATTATTGGTAATGGTAGAGTAATCACAAGAGATTCCGCTAATCCTTATATTGAAAGTGGAGCCGTAGCAATTGAGGGAACACAGATTAAGAAGGTAGGAGATCTTGAGACTCTTAAGAAAGAATTCCCGGATGCAGAGTTTATTGATGCTAAAGGCAAGATTATCATGCCGGCATTTGTTAATGCACATGAACATATTTATAGTGCATTTGCAAGAGGAATGTCAGTCAACGGATATGATCCAAAAGGATTTTTAGATATTTTAGATGGTATGTGGTGGACAATCGACCGCAACCTTACATTGAATGATACTTATTTAAGTGCGATGGCAACTTATATTGATTGTATTAAGAATGGTGTTACAACAATTTTTGATCATCATGCAAGTTTTGGCTCTATCGAAGGTTCTTTATTCGAGATTGAGAGAGCAGCAAAAGAAACAGGAGTGCGCTCATGTCTTTGTTATGAGATTTCTGACAGAGATGGCATGGATAAGGCAAGAGCATCTGTTAAAGAGAATGCTGATTTTATCCGCCACGCATTAAAAGATGATACAGGCATGATCGCAGGTATGATGGGTATGCATGCACAGTTTACAATCTCTGATGAGACAATGGAGCTTGCTGCTGCTAACAAACCGGATGGAGTTGGATATCACATTCACGTTGCAGAAGGTATTGAAGATTTACACCATTGCCTGAAGCATTATGGTAAACGTATCGTAGATCGTCTTATGGATCATGGTATCCTGGGAGAGAAAACTCTTCTTGGACATTGTATTTATGTAAATGAGCATGAGATGGATTTGATCAAAGATACAAATACAATGGTAGTGCACAACCCGGAATCTAACATGGGTAATGCATGTGGATGTCCTCCGACAATGCATATCGTGCACAAAGGTATTCTGACAGGTCTTGGAACAGATGGATATACACATGATATGACAGAATCTTATAAGGTAGCGAATGTGTTACATAAACATCATTTATGTGATGCAAATGCAGCTTGGTCAGAAGTACCACAGATGCTTTTTGAAGGAAACGTACAGATTGCAGAACGTTACTTCCCACAGAAGCTGGGCGTGTTAAAAGAAGGTGCAGCAGCAGATGTGATCGTTGTAGACTATATTCCACCAACACCATTACATGCAGGTAATGTGAACAGTCATGTTCTGTTTGGTATGACAGGAAGAGATGTTGTTACAACAGTAGCGAATGGTAAAGTATTAATGAAAGAGCGTGAATTGTTGAATATCGATGCAGAAAAAGTACTTGCTGATTGCAGACAGGCAGCCGGAGCGCTTGCTGATAGAATTAACTCAAGATAATACTGGGAATATAGGAGGAAATACAATGGGCAAAAGTAAAGATAAAACTGGAAGCGATGAACTTTTTAGATGGGACGGCAATCCGACACCTGGACAGATTGCGCCACTGGCGATTCAGCATGTATTGGCAGCGGTAGTAGGATGTGTAACACCTGCGATTCTGGTTGCGAATGCTGCTAACAATGCTGGAGGAAGCGTAGACACTGGATTATTGATTCAGATGTCTCTGGTATTTGCAGCATTGTCAACGCTGTTACAGTTGTATGGAAATAAGATCCATATCGGATCAGGCCTCCCGGTTATTATCGGAGTCAGCTTTGCTTATGTGCCAACAATGACAGCAATTGCTTCTCAGGCAAAGGGCGTCGATACGATCCTGGGAGCGATGGTAATTGGCGGTATAGTAGCAATTTTAGTAGGATTATTTATTAAACAGATTCGAAAAGTATTCCCGCCACTTGTTATCGGAACAGTTATTTTCGCAATCGGACTTTCTTTATATAAGACAGCGATCAACTATATGGCTGGTAACGCAGCAAACACATATGAGTTGATAGTAGAACAGCAGGGTAAAACTGCTGCATTAGTATATGGTTCTTGGCAGAACTGGCTGATTTCAATCATTACACTTGCAATTGTAATAGGATTGAATCACTATGGAAAAGGCTTATTTAAACTTGCTTCTATTTTGATTGGTTTACTTTGTGGATACGTTCTTGCTCTTTGCTTTGGAATGGTTGATTTCTCAGCATTGCATTCAGCAGGATGGTTTCAGCTTCCAAAACCAATGGCATTTGGTATGAGTTTTGATGTTTCAGCAATTATACCACTTGCATTGTTATTCCTGGTTAATTCTATTCAGGCAATGGGAGATTTCTCAGCAACAACAACTGGTGGTATGGACAGATTACCTACGGACAAAGAGTTAAACGGCGGTATCATCGGATATGGTATCAGTAATATCGTAAGTGCATTCTTCGGATGCCCTCCGACAGCAACGTTCAGCCAGAATGTAGGTATTGTAGGTTCTACAAAAGTAGTAGCAAGAAAAGTATTTGCAACTTCCGCAGGAATTTTGCTCGTTGCAGGTTTAATTCCTAAGTTTTCTGCATTACTTCGTACAATTCCACAGTGTGTACTTGGTGGAGCTGTAGCTTCTGTATTTGCGTCAATCGCTATGACAGGTATTAAGCTTCTTGTAAGTGAAGGAATGTCAGCCAGAAACACAACAGTTGCAGGTATCGCAATTGCAATTGGAATGGGTGTATCACAGAGCAGTGGATGCTTGAACCAGATGACACAGAGCATTTACAATGGTCTTGGCATGACAATGGGTCTGGAAAATTTCCAGTCAATTATTAACAATACATTTGCATCATCACCGGTTGTATTAGCAACAATATTTGCAGTATTGCTCAATTTGGTATTACCGAAAGATGAGGTAAAGAAAAATTAAGTAAATTATACTCAGGGAGGTTTTAATATGAGTGAATTAATGACACCTATGTCGTTCGAACATCTTTTAAACTGGATTTTAAAAGAACACAAACAGTATGGAACAGTTTTTGGGGAACATGATCCATATGTTGCAGATAGCAAAAACAATCGTGAAATTTTCGGCCGTGCGCTGGAAACTCCAATTGGACCGGCAGCTGGTCCTCATACACAGCTGACACAGAATATCGTTGCTGCATACTATACAGGAAGCCGTTTCTTCGAATTGAAAACAGTTCAGAAAATGGATGGAGCAGAGCTTGCAGCATGCGTAAATAAACCATGTATCGTTGCAGATGATGAGTGTTATAACTGCGAGTGGTCTACAGAGTTATATGTACCACAGGCAATGGAAGAATATATCAAAGCATGGTTCTTATTGAAAGTATTGGCAAAAGAATACAAGCTTGGCGATCCTGACGGATTCCAGTTCAACATCAGTGTTGGATACGATCTGGAAGGAATTAAGAGTGAAAAGATTGATACATTTTTAAATACAATGCAGAATGCAGCAGACTGTGAAGTGTTTAAAAACTGCAAACAGTATCTGCTAGATCATGTTGATCTGTTTGAGAATGTAACAAAAGAAGATATCGAAGCTATTCAGCCGGAAATCTGTAATTCCGCTACAATTTCTACATTACACGGATGCCCTCCGCAGGAAATTGAAAGAATTGCAATGCACTTGATCACAGAAAAAGGATACAATATATTTATTAAATGTAATCCAACACTTCTCGGATATGAGTATGCAAGAAAAACAATGGATGATATGGGATATGACTATGTTGCATTCGGTGATTTCCATTTCAAAGATGATCTTCAGTATGAAGATGCAGTTCCAATGCTTCAGAGACTGATGGCTGTATGTAAAGAACGTAATCTGGAATTTGGTGTAAAAATTACAAACACATTCCCAGTTGATGTAAAACAGAATGAGCTTCCAAGTGAAGAGATGTATATGTCAGGTAAATCACTGTATGCATTGTCTATGTCTGTAGCAGAGAAACTTGCGAAAGACTTTGATGGACAGCTTCGTATTTCTTACTCTGGCGGTGCTGATTACTTCAATATTAAAGGAATCGTTGATTCTGGAATCTGGCCTGTAACAATGGCAACAACAATGTTGAAACCAGGTGGATACCAGAGAGTAAAACAGATGGCAGAAATTCTTGAAAAAGAAAATGACGTATTTACAGGAATTGACGCAGAGGCAGTATCTGCATTAGTAGAAGCAGCTAAGAAAGATCCACATCATGTAAAAGCTATAAAACCACTTCCTTCAAGAAAGATGAAAGAAAGCGTTCCGCTGTTGGATTGTTTCGAAGCACCATGTAAAGCAGGATGTCCTATTCACCAGGATATCACAACTTATCTTGAGCTTGTAAGCGAAGGAAAATATGAAGAGGCAATGGAAGTTATCACAGAGAAAAACCCACTTCCGTTTATTACAGGTACAATTTGTGCACACAATTGTATGAGCAAATGTACACGTAACTTCTACGAAGATCCTGTACACATCCGTAATATGAAACTGCTTGCAGCTGAGAACGGATATGAAGCATGGCTGAAGAAACAGGGCGTACCTGCAGTGACAAAAGAAAGTAAGGCAGCTGTTATCGGTGGTGGACCGGCTGGTATGGCAGCAGCATACTTCTTAAGAAGAGCTGGAATGGATGTTACAATTTTTGAGCAGAACGATGCTCTCGGTGGAGTTGTAAGACATGTGATTCCTGAATTTAGAATTGCTTCAAGCGCAATCGATAAAGATGCAGAGATTTTAAATACACTTGGAGTTCACGTTGAACTTAATACACGTGTTAAGAGTGTAGACGAATTGAAAGCTGAAGGATTTGATAAAGTAATCCTTGCAGTAGGAGCATCAAAACCTGGAACATTGAGATTAGAAGAAGGGGATGCTACAAATGCATTAGAGTTCCTGGCTGATTTCAAGGCAAACAATGGTGAGTTAAACATTGGTAAGAATGTTGTAGTTATCGGTGGTGGTAATACAGCTATGGATACAGCAAGAGCAGCAAAACGCACAACAGGTGTTGAGAATGTATATCTTGTATACAGAAGAACAAAGAGATTTATGCCTGCTGATGCAGAAGAGCTGGAGATGGCTATCGAAGACGGTGTAGAATTCAAAGAGCTTCTTTCACCAGTTAAAGTAGTTGATGGAAAACTGACATGTAAAGTGATGAAACTTGGGGACATCGATGAGTCAGGAAGACGCAGTGTAGTTGAGACAGATGAGATTTGCGAGATTGCAGCAGATACAGTGATCGCAGCTGTCGGAGAAAAAGTTCCAACAAAATTCTATGAAGCAAATAGAATCAATGTAAGTGAAAGAGGAAAAGCACTTGTAAACGATGATACATTAGAGTCTAATGTAGAGGGTGTTTATGTAGTTGGTGATGGTCTCGGCGGACCGGCAACTGTTGTTGAAGGAATTCGCGATGGTAAGAAAGCAGCAGAGGCAATTATCGGAACAACTCTTTCAAGAGACTTTGATGAGAACCTTGAAAGTGAAACAATCTTTGCAAGACAGGGAATCTTAGAATCAGAGAAAAAAGGACAGGCTGAGTCAACACGTTGTCTTGGATGTTCAACAATCTGTGAGAACTGTGTTCAGGTATGTCCAAACCGTGCAAATGTAGCAGTACATGTACCGGGAATGGAAAAAGCACAGATTATCCATGTGGATTCTATGTGTAATGAATGTGGTAACTGTAAGAGCTTCTGCCCATACAGCAGTGCACCATACAAAGATAAATTCACATATTTTGAGAAACCAGAAGATATGTCTGACAGTACAAATCAGGGATTTGCAATTCTTGATAGAGAGAAAGTAAGCTGCAAGGTAAGATTCCTTGGAGACGAGTTCATCTGGACAAAAGGAGAAGCTACAAAACTTCCTGAAGGACTGCAGAAATTAATTGAGGCTGTAATTGCAGATGGTATTTTATGATTTTACAATATAACTTAGGTAATTTACAAAAAGTAAATAACTACCGAGAGGCATTCCAACTTGTTGGAATGCCTTCTCAGGTTATTTCTTTTGTTGGAGGCGGAGGAAAAACCACTACAATCCGCCGTTTGGCAAAAACATATTGGGAAGAGGAAATTCCGGTAGTCGTGACGACGACAACACATATGAGATATGAAGATGTGCCATATATGCTGCTGGAGGAATCAATAGAAAAATTAATTGAATTATTAGATGTTTATGGAAAATGTGTTGTGGGAAACGCAACAGACAGGAAGACAGCAGACGGAACATCAAAATTTTGTTCAGCTTCAGAATCATTTTTTGAAGAAATATGTCAGGAAATGGAGCGAAGAGGTGGTATTGTTCTTGTAGAAGCAGACGGAGCAAAGGAGTTGCCATGTAAGGTTCCGGAAGAATGGGAACCGGTAATTCCAAAACAAACAACGCAGGTTGTGGCTGTATACGGACTTGATGCTATTGGAAAAACATTTGCAGAAACTTGTTTTCGGGCTGAATTAGCGGCAGAGTTACTGCATAAAAAAATAGAAGATAAAGTGACGACAGACGATATTGTTTGTCTTGCAGTATCTGAATTGGGCTCGAGAAAGTCTGTAGGAAACAAGAAATTACATTTATTATTAAATAAGGCAGATTCAGATGAGCGTATTGCGTATGCATTGCAAATTTGTAAAAAAATAGATACAATGGCAGAAAAGCCCGAAAATATTCTTATTACGGGATATGATTTATATGAAAGCAGATAAAGGAGATTGTCATGAAGATTTGGATTAGAGGTGCTGGGGATTTGGCAACAGGAATCGCATCCAGATTATATAGAAGTGGACATCAACTCTTGATGACAGAGCTTCCGGTACCTTTGACAGTGCGAAGAACGGTAGCATTGTCAAGAGCAGTTTATGAACAGCATGCAGAAGTGGAGGATATGTCTGCGTTGCTTGTGGATTCGATAAAAGAAGCACTGGAAGTACAAGCTATAGGAAAAATCCCGGTTATTATCGAAGAACCAGAAGTGATTTTAAAAGAATATCAGCCGGATGTTGTTGTGGATGCAATTCTTGCTAAAAGAAATCTGGGAACAGAAATTTCCTGGGCACCATTTGTTGTAGGCGTAGGACCTGGATTTACAGCAGGAGTAGATTGTCACTGTGTTGTTGAGACAAAGCGAGGTCATACATTGGGAGATGTAATCTGGGAAGGAGAACCGATTCCAAATACTGGAGTACCTGGAAATGTTGGAGGATTTACACTTGAACGTTTGATCAAAGCTACGGCAGATGGAGTGATTGAACCAAAGGTACAGATTGGGGATATTGTGGAAAAAGGACAGCTTGTAGCAATAACAGGCGGGGAACCGGTCTACGCAAAGATGTCTGGAATTGTGCGCGGAATGCTTCAGCCAGGAGTGACTGTGCAGAAAAACCTAAAAGCCGGTGATATTGATGCAAGATGTGAGAGAAAAAACTGTTATCTCATTTCTGACAAGGCAAGAGCTATCGGCGGAGGCGTATTGGAGGCAGTTACTCAGTTTGAACGCATTTACGGGCAATATGCAGTTGTTGTGCTTGCAGCCGGAAGTGGAAGCCGATTTGGTGGAAATAAATTGCAGGAATTAAAGTCCGATAAACCGATGTACCAATATATGTTAGATAAGATGGAAGGGCTGAAAGGTTTTCCGACATATATTGTAACCGGAGCAGATGATATTGCGGAGGAAGCGAAGAAGTATGGAATGAATATTGTAGAGAATAAGAAACCGGAAGAAGGAATTTCCCGTTCGGTAAAACTTGGACTGGAGGCATGCTTAGCAGAACATCCTGAGATAAGAGGAATTTTGTTCAGTGTTTGTGATCAGCCGGAACTTACATTTTCCACAATGTTTACATTAATCCGTAAGGCTATGCTTCGCCCACAGCAGATTATTTGCACAGGAAAAGACAAAGAAATGGGCAATCCGGTACTTTGGGATAAAAAATATTTTTCAGAGCTGATGGAACTTACAGGTGATGTTGGCGGAAAGAAAGTTATGCAGAATCATTTACAGGATATTATTATAGTAGAAATAGATGAAGCAGAATTAAAGGATATTGATTATCGTAGAGATTTGGAATAATCTGTACAATCAGAATCGTGCATGATATAATGGACAAGAAAAAGCAACAGTTTATGTATTAGACACAATAAAAGGAGGCCTAATTATATGTGGACGAGAGCAGATTTAAAAACAAGAGCAAAAGTTGCATTTAAACGAAATTATTGGACAGCAGTGCTTGTTGCATTTGTTATGACAATATTTGGTGCAGTTGGAAGTGGAGGCAATGCGGCAAAGAGCATATCCGACGGATATAATTCCGGAGGAAGTGCAGAAGCAATTGCATTTTCATTGGTAGTGGCTGCCATAGCAGCACTTAGTGGGCTGGTATTGCTTGTATTGTCTATCTTTGTTGGGAATGCATTGGAAGTTGGTGGATGTCGATTCTTTATTACCAATCAGACAGAACAGGCACAGGCAGGAACACTAGCCTATGCGTTCAAATCAGGAAATTATGGAAATATAATCCTGACTATCTTTTTGAGAGATTTGTACACAGTCTTGTGGTCATTGTTATTTGTAATACCGGGAATTATTAAGAGTTATGAATACCTTATGGTTCCATATATTCTGGCAGAGAATCCGGGGATGAACAGAAAAGAAGCATTTCTTATAAGTAAAAAGATGATGATGGGTCAAAAATGGAATACATTTGTGTTAGATTTATCATTTCTTGGTTGGAGATGTTTAGAGGCAATTACATTTGGTATTCTTGGAATCTTTTATGTTGAACCTTATATACAGGCAACAAGAGCGGAATTATATGCTTATAATCGTACGATAGCATATCAGAATGGATATATAAGATAATGAATATGTAAGACAGATAAGTTAAAAAACTGATTTATTTGGTCGAAGCAAATGGCTGCGGACAGCACATGCTGTGTGCAGCCATTTTCCTCTAACTTATTGAAACAACGAATAATTCGAAGTTCCTGTATCGTATGAAATTATCTTATCAAACAATTGTGACTGAAAGGTGTCATAGATAAAAAGAATTTCTTAAAATTCTTAAATTGGTATGAACTGGAAATCATTTATCATTTACAATGTGCATGCAGTCATGATCGGCTGCATGCCATTTTGTTTTATTTGATTCATATTGTTCAAATAGCCAGGAAATTGCATCATCCATGCCTTCTTCAGAAATAGGGAAGGATGCAGAAGTCTTTTCCTCATCGGGAGTTTGCTCAAAACACCATGGTTCAGGATAAACAAAAGCTGTAAAGCTTTCTTTACTATCATCACAAAGGAAATAATATCGCATGCCATGATGACATCCGGAAAAAGGTTCTTTTTTTAGTCCATTTACAGGAACAAGTCTTTTATCGATCATAAATACACATCCAATCTTTATAGAGTATCAAATAGAAATATAAAATTAGTATATAATAAGTATAAGGAAAAATTCAAGAGATAACGTGGAGAGAGTTTCTTGGACTAAAGAAAGAACAGAAAAATATTTTTAGACAAAAAGGAAGAGCCACATCGCTGTGACTCAAGGGGGAAAAAGTTTATGAAAAAGTGTTCTTTCTTTTGAACAATTACAGTATAGGAAAAAGATATGAGGAAACTATGATTCATTTTTGAACGAATTGTTAACAAATTAGAAAAAAATGTGTATTTGCCCCGAAAAAGTACAAAAAATCGATTTTTTAAGAAAATCTTGTATTATTTTATAGCCTTTTTGGCAAATTCAGTAGTTACTAAATCTTCATAAGGGACACGTTTTTCTAGTTCACCCGCAGTTTCAAGGATATCTTGGAGTAGATCGAAGCTAGATTTTTCAAAAACTAAATTATCTTTCCAAGTGTCCTGATCATAGTATCGGGTTACAATTGTAGTAATGGTATTCAAATCTGTTTCCGGAAATTGTGGTTCAATTACTTTTGCAATTTCAAAAGGAGAGTGGGACTGTACATAGTCCATTCCTTTTTGTAAAGCATTTGTAAATCCTTGAATGGTGTCAGGATATTGATTAATATAACTTTGTTTTGCACTGTAAGCGGTGTAAGGAACGTATCCGCTGTCCTTACCGAGTGAAGCTACAACATAGCCTTTGTTTTCACTTTCGAGTATGGTGGCGCTTGGTTCAAATTCAATGGTGTAGTCACCTAATCCTTCGGAAAATGCGGCTGCAGTTGAGCCAAAATCAATACTTTGGTTGATGGTGAGATCTGTGGTTGGGTCGATATCATGCTGTTTTAGAATGTATTCAAATACCATTTCCGGCATGCCACCTTTGCGTCCGCCAAGCACATTTTTACCCTTTAAATCATCCCAATCAAAATCTGGCATTTCTTCACGTGCGACGAGGAAATTTCCGGCACGTTGTGTAAGCTGGGCGAAGTTTACTACATGATCGTTCGCACCTTCATTATAAGTGTAGATGGATGATTCCGAACCCATAAATCCAATATCTGCTTCACCTGAGAGTACAGCGGTCATAGTTTTATCGGCTCCAAAACCAGTGACGAGAGTGAGTTTTATGCCTTCATCTTCAAAGTAGCCATTCTCAATAGCAACATACATTGGAGCGTAAAAGATAGAGTGAGCAACTTCATTTAGAGTGACAGAGACTGTTTCGGGTGTGTTCGAGACAGCTTTTGTAGTATTATTTGGGGTATGCGAGACAGTATCATCTGCGTGGTCAGAGCCACAGGCAGATAATAGACTGACAGCCAGGGTAGAAGCGAGAAGTATAGGAATAAATTTCTTTTTCATAAATCCTCCTGGAATAAAAAGAGTTTCTTATTTAATATATGCGAGTATAAAAAATAGGTGATCAGTATTTGGATTTATGTTATCATTACAAACAATTTGGGAAAAATCAATAGTGACTTTAAGATGTAATCATGATAGAATCATAAGGAAACATTTATAAAAAGAAGAAAGGAACCTCTATTCGTGATGAATGCGAATAGATATAGAAGAAACAGATGAATACACAAGAACGTAAGAGAAGCAGTTTTTCGGGAAAACTGGGATATGTATTATCAGCGGCCGGAGCATCGGTAGGTCTTGGTAACATATGGAGATTCCCATATTTGGCAGCAAAATATGGCGGGGGTATATTTCTGCTGATTTATATTTTGCTTGCACTGACATTTGGTTATACAATGATCGTTGCAGAATCAGCAATCGGACGTATGACAAGAAAGAGTCCTGTTGGGGCATTTAAGTCATTTGGAAAAGCAAAATGGTTATCATTTGGAGGATGGATCAATGCGATCATCCCGATTTTAATCGTACCATATTATTCAGTGATCGGTGGATGGGTAATCAAATATCTGGTAGAGTATATCAAAGGAAACGGTAAGAGCCTGGCAGTGGATGGATACTTTTCTGAATTTATTTCAAATGGAGTATCAACAGAGTTATGTTTCCTTGTATTTTGTCTCTTTACATTAGCTATCATTTATGCGGGTGTTCGCAATGGTATTGAGAGAGTGTCAAAGATGATGATGCCGGTTTTGATTTTGCTGTCTGTGATTATTGCAATTTATTCCGTTACAAGACCGGGAGCAATCGAAGGTGTAAAGTATTTCCTTATCCCGAATGTAAAGAATTTCTCATGGATGACAGTAGTTGCAGCTATGGGACAGATGTTTTATTCTTTATCAATTGCGATGGGAATTTTGATCACATTTGGTTCTTATATGAAAAAAGACGTCTCACTTGAGGATTCTACAAGAAATGTAGAAGTATTCGATACTGCAATTGCAATGATGGCAGGTCTTATGATTATTCCGGCAGTGTTTGCATTTTCAGGCGGGGACCCGGACACATTACAGGCCGGCCCTTCATTGATGTTTATTACAATCCCTAAAGTATTCCAGAATATGGGATTTGGAACAGCGGTCGGAATTCTGTTCTTCTTACTTGTATTGTTTGCAGCAATTACAAGTTCAATTGCTTTGACAGAAAGTGCAGTGTCTACATTTGAAGATGAATTAAGATGGAACAGAAAGAAATCGACAATTATAGTGGGAATTATTATGGTTGCCCTTGGAAGCTTATCCTCACTGGGATACGGACCACTTGCGGTTGTGAAAATTATCGGTATGCAATTTCTGGATTTCTTTGATTTTATGACAAACTCTGTTATGATGCCAATCGCAGCAGTGATGACATGTTTATTAGTGTCAAAAGTTGTTGGCATACAGCGAATTGAAGAAGAAGTTATGCAGGGAGAAAGTTCATTCCGCAGAAGAAAAATATTTATTGTTATGATCAAATATTTATGTCCGATTTTTGCAGTTATTATATTATTAAGTTCTGTTGCAAATGCATTTGGCTGGATTTCGATGTAAAGAATGAGGGTGAATAAGGCAGATGAATGATGCTGGCAGGTGCAACAGCTATTATCATGGCAGCAAACATAATTTATA
Organism: Ruminococcus sp. B05; assembly: GCF_003628495.1. Classification (NCBI taxonomy): domain Bacteria; kingdom Bacillati; phylum Bacillota; class Clostridia; order Eubacteriales; family Oscillospiraceae; genus Ruminococcus; species Ruminococcus sp. B05. The sequence goes on from NZ_RBZR01000018.1 coordinate 48,771, forward strand.
GAAGAAAAAGAAACAAATAATGTTTTATATCATTAATAGACGTTCGACTTGAATAAGGCATCCCATGGCAAATTATAAGAAAGTATTTGTCAAGGGATGTCTTTTTTATCCAAAAAGGGAACAGGATGTTTTTTGCTGGAAAATAATGAACAAAAAAAGGTGCATATGACCTAAAATCTAAAAAAAATTTAGAATATAAAAAACATTTTGAGAAAAACATTGCTTTTTGGTTGAATTGTGATAAAATATAAAGAGATAGAACAGCATATAAGTAAAAAATTAACAAAAAACCAAGACGAATTTAGGGCTTCGTTTTGGATGATATGTTGAAATGAGAAAGGAGATTCTGATATGGCAACGTTTATCGTTAATGGACGAGAGGTTACCCCAACAAAAAATCAGAAGCTGTTAAGATTCCTCCGCGACGAATTACATTTGACATCAGCAAAAGATGGATGTAGTGAAGGCGCCTGTGGAGCCTGTACAGTTATTATTGATGGGCAGACCTGTAAATCATGTGTTCCGGATACAAATTCACTTGAGGGAAGAAGTGTAATCACGGTAGAAGGACTGACAGAGTGGGAGAAAAAGGTATACACATATGCTTACGGAAAAGCGGGAGCAGTACAGTGTGGATTTTGTATCCCAGGTATGGTAATGTGTACAAAAGCATTGCTGGATGTGAATCCAGAACCGACAGATGATGAGATAAAATATGCACTCCGCAATAATTACTGCAGATGTACAGGATATGTTAAAATCATGGATGCGGTTCGTCTGGCAGCTAAGATTCTGAGAGAGGGAGTAGTTCCGGATGATGGGGAAGATGACTGGACACTTGGAACAAGCGTAGCCAGAGTAGATGTAGAGGAAAAAGTACTTGGAACAGGAAAATATCCGGATGACTATTGTCTGGAAGGTATGTTATATGGTGTTGCACTGAGAAGTAAATATCCTCGTGCACGTGTGCTTTCAATTGATACATCGAAAGCAGAGGTACTTCCAAAGGTGGTTTCAGTAGTGACGGCGAAGGATATTCCTGGGGAGAATAAGATTGGACATTTGAAGCATGACCAGTATTCACTGATTCCGGAAGGCGGTCTGACACATTATCTTGGAGATGCAATTGCATTGATCGCAGCAGAAGATTTGGAGACAGCCGAGAAGGCTAAAAAGTTAATCAAAGTAGAATATGAGGTTCTTCCACATGTTCATACAGTTGAAGAGGCAGCAGCTCCAGATGCACCAAAGGTATATGATGAAGAAGAGAATAACATTTGTGCTTATAAGCATATCAGCCGTGGTAATGCAGATGAAGCAATTAAAAATTCAAAATATGTGCTTTCACATCATTTTGAGACACCATGGACAGAGCATGCATTCCTTGAGCCGGAATGTGCGGTATCTTTCTATGATGAAGATGGAGACATTTTCGTTTATTCTACAGACCAGTCCGCACATCAGACATTGAAAGAATGTAGAATGTTGCTTGGAACAGATAAAGTAAAAGTACAAAATGCTCTCGTAGGTGGTGGATTTGGCGGTAAAGAAGATATGACAGTACAGCATCTTAGTGCTTTACTCACATATGTTACAAAGAAACCGGTTAAGATGAGATTAACAAGAGCAGAGTCACTTCTTGTTCATCCAAAGCGTCATCCATTTTATATGGATTTCACAATGGGATGTGATGAAAATGGAGTGATCCAGGGAGTAAAAGCGAAAGTAACTTCTGACACAGGTGCATTTGCATCACTTGGAGGTCCGGTATTGGAACGTGCATGTACACATGCAGCAGGTCCATATCATTATGAGAACTTCGAGATTGAAGGAACTGCTTATTATACAAACAATCCGCCGGCAGGAGCGTTCCGTGGATTTGGTGTTACTCAGACATGTTTTGCAACAGAGACATTGTTGAATATGATGGCAGATAAAGTCGGCATTACACCTTGGGAGATTCGTTATCGTAATGCAATCCGTCCGGGAGAAGTATTACCGAATGGTCAGATTGTAGATGAATCTACAGGTTTAGTGGAAACACTGGAAGCAGTGAAAGAGGAATATGATGCAGCATTGGCTGAAGGAAAAGCAGTCGGACTGGGATGTGCGATGAAGAATGCCGGTGTTGGTGTTGGTATTCCGGATACAGGACGTGTGAAACTGATCGTAGAAGAGGATGAAAAGTTACACATTTTTACAGGTGCATCTTGTATCGGACAAGGATTGGGAACAGTACTTGTTCAGATGATCGTAACCAATACAGACCTGAAACGTGATGATATCGTATATGAGAGAAGTAATACATGGGTTTCACCTGATTCTGGAACAACATCCGGATCACGTCAGACATTGGTTACAGGTGAAGCATGCCGCAGAGCTTGTGAGAAATTCATGGAAGAAAGAAAAGCAGGAAAATCCATGAAAGATATGATTGGGGAAGTATATTATGGAGAATATCTTGCTAAGACAGATCCACTTGGAGCAGATGTGCCGAATCCTGTTTCCCACGTTGCTTATGGGTATGCTACACAGGTATGTATCATTGATCAAAAGACAGGTAAGATTGAAAAGATGATCGCAGCTCATGATGTCGGTAAAGCAGTCAATCCATTATCCTGTGAAGGCCAGATCGAAGGCGGAGTTGTTATGTCTATGGGATACGCACTTCGCGAGCAGTATCCAATCGATGAAAACTGTAAGCCAATTGATAAATATGGTTCACTGAGATTATTCCGTTCACATGAAATCCCAGAGATTGAGGCAATCGTAATCGATAAACCGGGACTGAATGTGGCATGCGGAGCAATTGGAATCGGAGAGATCACATCGATTCCAACAGCACCGGCAATCGCAGATGCATATTGTAGATACGATGGAGAGAGACGTTTTAGTCTTCCATTGTGTAACACACCATATGAAAGGAAGGATTGATTATGGCAATAAAAAAGAAATTTCCATATCGTTCAGCGGTTGTAGCCTGTAATGGAGGATGTAGAGCGAACAGCGAAGAGCCAACATGTACAAAAGGTTGTATCGGTTGTGGCGAATGTGTGAATAATTGTAAATTTGGTGCAATTTCAATCAATGAATACAACGTTGCAGAAGTAGATGAAGAAAAATGTATCGCATGTGGAAAATGTGTAAAAGCCTGTCCACAGGAAATTATCCATATTCATGAATGTGCAAATTATATCGTAGTGAAATGTTCAAATGATGCTAAGGGAGCCGATGCTCGTAAAGAGTGTGAAGTAAGCTGTATTGGATGTGGTATCTGTGAAAAAACTTGTACAGCCGGAGCAATTAAAGTAATAGATAATTGTGCGGTAATCAACGAAGAATTATGTTTGAGCTGTGGCATGTGTGCAGTGAAATGTCCAAGACATGCAATTTATGACTTAAGGGGAATTTATACAAAAGTCAGATAAGGCTAAAAAGAAAATATTGAAGTTTATGAGAAGATGAGAGACTTGTAAATCTGGTAAAAAATATCAGATTTACAAGTCTTTTTTTGATATTTTAGAAAAGCGTTTTCTTTGTTCATACTTGACACAAGTACGAAATCGGACTATACTAAAAATAAGTACGAAATCAGACTTATAGGAGGAAATATGGATCAAGAAAAGAAACCAGGAATATACATGAGTTCATATCTTTGTGAATTTAATCGTATTTTTAAAGAATTCAATGATATTTACCATGATGTAGCATTGAGATTAGGACTGTCGAACAGTGCCTTTGATATTTTTTATGCCATTTGCGAATTGGGGGATGGATGTTTACAGCGTGATATTTGTAAGACAACATTTATTCCGAAACAGACAGTAAATTCATCTATACGCAATCTCGAAAGAGAAGGATACTTGACATTAGTACACGGAAAAGGAAGGAATATGCACATTTATTTAACAGAAAGAGGAAAAAAGATGTTAAAAAATGTGATCTATCCGGTTATTGATGTGGAAAATGATTCATTTAAAGGACTCACAGATGAAGAGAGTGAACTGCTCTTGCGATTACTTGAAAAATATAATGTAGAGTTGAAGCATGGATTTGAGAAATTACCATGTATAAAAGAAAAAATGGATGAAGAAAAAGTGGACGGAGGAAGATAGCGTGAAGATACAACTATCAGAACATTTTACATATCGAAAATTATTAAGATTTGTAATGCCATCTATTATAATGATGATTTTTACATCAATTTACAGTGTAGTGGATGGATTATTTGTATCAAATTTTGTAGGCAAAACAGCATTGGCATCGATCAATCTGATCTTACCTTTTATAATGGGAATATCAGCGCTTGGCTTTATGATTGGTACTGGAGGAAGTGCTATCGTAGCAACAACAATAGGAGAGGGCAAAAAAGATCTGGCTAATGAATATTTCTCATTGTTAGTGTATGTAACGATAATCGGAGGAATTTTATTATCTATTTTAGGAATGTTTTTGACACCGGCTGTCGCTTCAGCACTTGGTGCAGAGGGAGAGCTTCTTAGGGATTGTATCTTGTATGGAAGGATTTCATTTATCTCTATGCCGGCATTTATGCTACAGAATGTGTTTCAGAGCTTTTTTGTAGCTGCAGAAAAACCGAAATTAGGATTAGGTGTGATTATTACAGCAGGTGTTACGAATATGGTGCTGGATTTACTTTTTGTCGGTCTGTGTGGATTTGGACTGGCAGGTGCTGCAGTTGCAACAGTGTGCGGCGAATTTATAGGAGGTCTTTTCCCGATAATCTATTTTGCGAGAAAGAATTCCAGTCTGCTTCAACTTGGAAAAACGCATTTGGATGTCCGTATTATTGTTAAGACTTGTGTAAATGGTTCATCAGAGCTTATGACAAACCTTTCAAGTTCCATCGTAAACTCGTTATTTAATATTCAGCTTATGAAATTTGCCGGGGAAAATGGTGTGGCTGCATATGGAACAATCATGTATGTAAGTTTCGTATTTGTATCTATTTTCCTTGGATATTCAATTGGAAGTGCACCACTTATCAGCTATAACTATGGTGCGGCTAATCATACAGAATTGAAAAATCTATTTAGAAAGAGTCTGAGTCTGATAGGAATTTCCGGCGTAGCAATTGCAATATTATCACAGTTCCTTGCAATGCCGCTGTCTGTTTTATTTGTTGGATATGATAAAGAATTACTTTTGATGACACAACATGCATTTCGAATTTATTGTCTGGTATATTTGATAAATGGATTTAATATTTATGGGTCATCTTTTTTCACAGCACTTAATAATGGACTAATATCAGCAGTTATTTCATTTTTGAGAACACTGCTTTTCCAAGTTGGTGCGGTTATAGTGTTGCCGGTGATATTTGGTATTGATGGGATTTGGTCAGCAGTGACAATTGCAGAAATATTGACTTTATGTGTGACAGTGACATTTTTGGTAAAGCAAAGGGAAAGATATCATTATGCGTAAGAAATGTCCAGAATAGGATAAGAAAATTCTTTTTTGCGAAGACGTTTTGAAGTATACTAATAGTTAGTAAAGGTAGAACGAAAGGAGGTCCAGGCGATGGACGTAAGAAGCATAGGGGAAGCAATCAAAAATGGAAATACTGCTTTAGGGATTGAATTTGGATCGACACGTATCAAAGCAGTTTTAATTGATGCACAGAACCAGCCAATCGCATCAGGAAGCCATGACTGGGAGAATCATTTAAAAAATAATATTTGGACATATCCATTAGAGGAAGTGTGGAGCGGACTTCAGGATTGTTATGCAAATTTGAAAAAAGAAGTAAAAGAAAAATATGGTGTTACAATCACAACATTTGGGGCGATGGGATTTAGTGCGATGATGCATGGATACCTTGCTTTTGATGAGAAAGATGAGCAACTGGCAGAGTTCCGTACATGGAGAAATACAATTACAGAGCAGGCTTCTGAAGAATTATCAAAAGTATTTCAGTTCCATATCCCGCAGCGCTGGAGTATCGCACATTTGTATCAGGCAATTTTAAATGGGGAAGAGCATGTAAAGGATGTAAGATTTTTCACAACACTTGCAGGCTATATCCATTGGCAGCTGACGGGAGAAAAGGCAATCGGAATTGGAGATGCGGCAGGAATGTTCCCAATTGATTCGGCTACAAAGGATTGGGATGTGAATATGATTGGACAGTTTGATCAGCTTGTCGAAGCGAAAGCATTTCCATGGAAATTAGAAGAGTTACTTCCTAAGGTACTGGTTGCCGGAGATGCGGCAGGCGTTTTGACAGAAGCAGGAGCAAAATTGTTAGATACAGAGGGTGATTTACAGGCTGGAATCCCTGTTTGTCCACCAGAAGGAGACGCCGGAACAGGTATGGCTGCAACGAATAGTGTAGCTGTTCGTACAGGAAATGTTTCCGCCGGAACAAGTGTATTTGCAATGGCAGTTTTGGAAAATACGTTGTCTAAACCATATGAAGAAATTGATATGGTTACAACACCGGCGGGAGATCCTGTTGCGATGGTACACTGCAATAACTGTACATCAGATTTGAATGCATGGGTAAATCTTTTGAAAGAATGTGTGGAAGCATTTGGCGTGAAAGTGGATATGAATACATTGTTTGGAACATTGTATAACAAAGCGCTGGAAGGGGATGCTGATTGTGGCGGACTTCTTGCATATAATTATTTTTCAGGAGAGCATATTACAGGATTTGAGGCAGGTCGTCCGATGTTTGTGCGTAAGCCAGAAAGCAAATTTAATCTTGCAAACTTTATGAGAGTGCATTTGAGTACATCACTCGGAGCATTGAAAACAGGTATGGATATTCTGACAAAGCAGGAACATGTGGAGTTAGATAAGATGTTAGGTCATGGCGGACTGTTTAAGACAAAGGGAGTCGGACAGAGAATCCTTGCAGCTGCGATTGATACACCTGTATATGTTATGGAGACAGCAGGAGAAGGTGGAGCATGGGGAATTGCACTGCTTGCTTCTTATATGCTAAATAAAGAAGAAGGAGAGTCATTGACTTCTTATCTTGCACAGAAAGTATTCGGCAAAGAAGAAGGAGAACGCATGGATCCGGTTGCATCAGATGTCGAAGGTTTTGAAGCATTTATGCAGAATTATAAAAAGGGTCTTGCAATTGAACGTGCGGCTGTAGAATCTCTTTGAAAAAAAATACTTGAATTATAAAAACGTTTTTGATAAAATCTCAAGAGGATGACATTAGGGGTGCCATTTGGGGACGGAGTTTAGTGGCTTTTTCGCTTGCAAAAAAGCCACTAAACTCCGTCCCCAAATGGCACAAATAGTTGTTTTATAGAGGAGTTAAATAATGAGCAAGACAATGACAAATGATATGACGTCAGGAAATCCTACAAAATTAATCATTAATTTTATGATTCCACTTTTTCTGGGAAATTTGTTTCAGCAATTTTATAATATTGCAGATTCTGTTGTTGCCGGAAAGTTTGTGGGGGTAAATGCTTTGGCAGCGATAGGTTCAACGACATCTCTTATGTTTTTGGTTACCGGTTTGTTAAATGGTGCCGGCAGTGGTTTCGCAATTTTGATATCACAATGGTTTGGGGCAAAGGATTATAAAAATATGCGGAGATATCTGGCAATGTCCCTATATCTGATGGTGATTATTGTAGTTGTTATGACGGTTGGACTGAGTTTGGCAAATGAACCTCTTTTGCGGTTGATGAATTCGCCGGAAAATTTGATCGGAGATATAAAAAGTTATATGGGTGTAATCTATGCAGGATTATTTGCAACCGGGGCATACAATATGCTTGCGGCGGTCCTAAGGGCGGTTGGAGATTCAAAATCGCCACTTTATTTTTTGATTATTTCAGGTGTGATCAATATTGTCCTTGATATCGTATTTGTTATATGTCTTGGAACCGGTGTTGTAGGCTGCGGTTATGCAACAGTGATCGCACAGGGGATTTCAGCGGTATTATGTTATATATATATTTTGAAAAAATTTCCGATTTTGCATTTAAAAAAGGAAGATTTTGAATTTTCAGGAGAGTTATGCAGAAGATTGCTGGCACTTGGTGTGCCGATGGCATTGCAGTTTTCAATTACATCAATCGGAACAATTATTGTTCAGGCAGCCATAAATGTATATGGTGCGACTTGTATAGCCGGTTTTGCAGCAGGTGGAAAAATTCAGAGTGTGATGGGAGTTATTTTTATTTCCTATGGCGCAGCAATGGCAACTTATGTTGGACAGAATTGCGGAGCAGGAAGGATGGACCGAGTAAGGCAAGGCGTGCGAAGCACACAGATTATGGTTTTGATTTGGAGTTTTGTATTGATGACATTGGTATTGGTGTTTGGAAAATACGCAATTTATCTGTTTGTGGATCGAACAGAAACAGATGTGGTCGAGGCGGCACTTACCTATTTCAAAGCAGTCGCATGGTGTTATCCTTTTCTCGGCAGTATTTTTATTTATCGGAACGCCCTGCAGGGAATGGGATATGGGCTTGTGCCAATGCTTGGCGGTGTGTTTGAGCTTGTAGCAAGAACAATAATTGTTATAAGTGTGGCCGGAAAAGCAAGTTATTTTGGGGTGTGCCTGTCAGATCCTGCGGCATGGATAGCAGCTTTGATTCCATTGATACCATATTATATTTATATAATGCGGAAGGTGTGAATTGTGCCGTTTGGGGACGGAGTTTAGTGTGCCGTTTGGGGACGGAGTTTAGTGGCTTTTTTGCTTGCAAAAAAGCCACTAAACTCCGTCCCCAAATGGCACCAAACGGCACTTGAATGGTTACTTGATGGTATCTAATGATTTGAACTGATATCCCATTTCTTCCCATTTTGTTAAAAGTTCGTCGAGAATCTCGCCATTCGTTTTGGAGGTGCTATGAAGTAGGACAATGGCACCTGGGTGAACACGTGTAAGTAACTTGTCGAAAGCTTCTTCCTTTGTCGGCTGATTATTTTCTTGCCAGTCAACATAGGCAAGACTCCAGAAGAAAGTATGATAGCCGAGTTCTTTTGCCATTTGTAAATTATTTTCATTATATTTCCCTTGCGGAGGACGATAGAATTTAGTCATTTCTTTGCCAGTAACATTGTTGTAGGCGTTCTCTACATCTTTTAATTCCTTTTCAAATGCAGAGAGGGAGGATAGTTTTGTCATATCAGGATGATGATATGTATGATTGCCGACGATATGTCCTTCTTTCTCCATTCGCTTTATCAAATCTGGATTTGATTCAATATAAGTTCCGACAACAAAAAATGTGGCTGGAGCATTGTGTTTTTTTAGTGCATCTAAAATTATGGAAGTGTTTCCATTTTCAAATCCGGCATCAAATGTCAAGTAGAGGACTTTTTCAGTAGTATTTTGTGCATAATAAGCATCGAATCTGGCGAGTTCTTCCATAGATGCATTTGCAATGGGCGGTTCGCCATCGGTCTGAAAACTTAATCCCCAGTTCCCTTCAGAAGAACAAGTGATAGCAGATGGGTGAAGTTGTTCTTTCATTTGTGCAGTAAAACGTCCGATACAAAAGGATGCACAAAAAAACAAGAGGATGACAAAGAGACGAAGCGAGATAGCATATGTTTTGGTAGTGCGAAATGTGGAAATTTTGTCTTTGATTTTCTTCATAAACAAGAATCCAAGAAGATTTTTGTTTTAATATATTCACAGAAAAGAAAAATCAGAACGGAAGTAAAGCATAAATAGACATTTTTACAAAAAAGTGATAGAGTAAAAAAATAGAAATTTTAGAAAGAGGAAACAAAATGAAGAAAAGTGTATTATTTTTCGATATAGATGGAACAATATTATCTGAAATTACAAAGGAAATTCCTGAGAGTGCATTGGAAGCATTGAATCAAGCAAAGAAAAACGGACATAGGATGTATATCAATACAGGACGTACCTATTGTAATATTCCACCTCAGCTGCGCCGATTTGATTTTGACGGATTTTTATGCGGATGTGGATGTTATCTTGTCTGCAACGATGAGGTCGTGTTGGAGAGCCATATAGAAAAGAAGCGTGGACAGGACATTATTGATATGATGTACGAATGTAAGCTGGATGGAATCCTGGAAGGTACAGAGGATGCATATTTTCCGATAAAACGCTCTCGATTTGAAATGCTCGAAACGTCTCGTCGATTTTTTGCAAAAAAAGGACTCGGAATCGAAAAATATATCGATGAAGGGGATATAGAATACGATAAATTATTTGTATATGCAGATGAGCAGAGTAATAAACAAAAGTTTTTTGATTTTCTGAAGGCAGACATGGAAGTGATTGACCGAGGAGATAATGCATATGAAATCGCTCAGAAACCATTTTCAAAAGCAACGGCATGTGAATTTATGAGAAAACGTCTTGGGTTAGAGTTGGATCAAGTTTATGTGTTTGGAGATAGCGGTAATGATTTATCCATGTTCGAATACGCACAACACACAATTGCACTGGGAGCACATTCAGAGGTGCTTGATCCCTATACAGAATTTGTGACTAAGACCGTTGAAGATGACGGAATTGCGTATGCCATGAAACATTATGGATTGATTTAAGTCGAGAAGACTCCCACCTTTTCAGGTGGTGAGTAATAGCAAATTTGTCTCAGTGAAAGCACCTCAACTAGGCGATTATTGGAGGAGGATACACGATGAAACTATTTGTATACAGTTATAGAGAATTTGATGAAGCAGAATTTTTTCAAAAATTTGCAGAAGAGTATCATGTAGAGCTTGGAATTTGTCATGATGCTCCAACGATGGAAAATGCTTATCTAGCAGAAGGTTACCCATACGTCAGTATCATTACAACTAAAATCGATGAAGAGTTGATGAATCGTTTTCATGCACTTGGCGTGAAAATGATTTCGACAAGAACAATCGGTTACGATCATATTGATTTGGAAGCTGCCAGAAAATGTGGCATCAGCGTGGGAAATGTGATGTATTCTCCGGAGTGTGTTGCGGATTATACGGTGATGTTGATGCTGATGTCCATTCGTAAAATGAAACGGATTATGCAGCGCGAAGAAATAAATGACTTTTCGCTTCCTGGTATTCAGGGAAAAGAGATGCCGAGTTTTACAGTTGGAGTGATTGGAACCGGACGAATCGGCCGTGCTGTGATTCGTGATATTAGTGGATTTGGCTGTAAGATTTACGCATATGATCAGTATGAAAATGATGAAGTGAAAAAATATGCACAGTATGCATCTTTAGATGAAATTTATGAAAAATGCGATATGATTACCCTTCATATGCCATTAACAAAGGAAAATATGCATTTGATCGATGCAGAAGCAATTCAGAAGATGCAGGATGGTGTTGTGTTGATCAATACAGCGAGGGGCGGATTGATCGATACGAAAGCGTTAATTGACGGACTGGAATCCTGCAAAATAGGAGCGGCAGGATTGGATGTTATTGAAGACGAATTTGGAATGTATTATTTTGATAGGAAAGCAGATGTTTTAAGTAAACGTGATTTATATATTTTAAGAGGATTTCCAAATGTAATCGTAACTCCGCACATGGCATTTTATACAGACCAGGCAGTAAGTGATATGGTAAAACATTCGATTGAAAGCTGCATGCTTCATGAGGCAGGAAAAGATGATCCTTGCAGGGTGATTTGATATGGACCAGTCCCCGACTGGTCTCTGAAAAACCATGCTAAACCTATTGAGCTGATAGGTAAAAGATACTAAACTTCATTTATCAAAAAGATAAGTGGAGTTTTTCTTAAAATAAAAGAAATGTTTTATAGAATGAGTTCTTATATTTATCATTGACAAAATAAGAAATAAAAGGCAGGTGCAGGGGAGATGAAACAGATATTATGCTTTGGTGATTCAAACACATGGGGATTAAATGCGGAGACAGGAACGGAATTACTTTCAACGTTATTGGAAACACACATTCCGGATGCAATCTATAAAAAATTAGAAGAGGGGATTTTATAAAAATGAAATATGCATTTATAAAATCGATTCCTATTTTGTGTAGTTACGTGTTTGTAAGTATGGCATATGGGATTATGATGGAAGAAGCGGGATTTCATTGGTACTATTCGTTATTGATTAGTTTAACTGTATATACAGGAGCATTTCAGTTTGTTTTGATTACATTTTTAAGTAGTGGAGCTTCTATTCTTACCATCGCATTGACAGCGTTGTTTGTTATTATTTTTATTGACCAATGGGAGAAAAGTGAGAATCATTTTCCTGCACTCTTAGGGATTGTAGTAGCATTGATAAGCTTATATTTATTTGGTCCGCAACGGTTCATGTTAGTGGCACTCTTGATTGTGTCTGGAATCTTATTACTTGTCAGAGAGGAAAATGGAAAGGAAGTACATTGTGAGTAAAGAAATGATATTTATTGCAATTTTTGTTTCGGCAGTGATTACATTTTCTCTTCGGGCGTTGCCGTTTGTAGCATTTCGCGGTGGATGACAAATGCCGGAAAAATTGATATATCTTGGAAAAATTCTTCCATCAGCGATTATGGCAGTGTTGATCGTATATTGTCTAAAAGATGCAATCCGGGATGTTCAAGGCGTAGGAATTGTACAATTTGTAGCAGTGATCGTGGTGGCAGTTAGTTATAAATGGAAGCATAATACGTTGATGAGTATTGCGTTGGGGACAGCGTGTAATATGTTGTTGGAGAGTTGCTATTTAATTCACTAAGTTGCTATTTAGTTCACTAAATGGCAATACGTTCCTTACAAACAATTGATATAAGAATTCTTGCTCAGATTCCATGAGCGGGTGACACATAAGAGCGTAAATTTTTGCTAAAAGCAAATGAATTTGAACTCAAACTTGCTGCTACGCAGCTTCAAACACGTTCGTTCAAATTCATTAACGCAAAAATTTACGCTCTAAGTGTCTTCAACGCTCACTCTATATTCGCCGAATTTCTTATATCAATTGTTTGTAAGTAATGTATTGGCACATTTTATGAAGTAAATAGAACTCAAAGGATATGGGGGGAGATATCTGAGATAATGGATATGGGGGAATTGAAGATGCAAAATTTTGATGAGGTGTATCCGCAAGTTATAGAAAGGGCAAGTTGAGAATGTAGAATTTCAATGAGAAGTATCCTCATGTTATCGAAAATGTGGGATGTAGATGCATCAGATCCCAGAAAAGTAAATCCATCATCGCTCCATCTATTTAAACTACGATACACCACAAAGCAAGAAAAAGACTATGCAATCCAGCGAATTGGAGTCGGGCTTGCCCGACGAAGCTGAGCAGGAGTGCATAGTCTTTTCTTGCTTGGGGGTGTCATGAACTAAATAGCAACTTACAACATATTCAGATACTTCATAATCATCAGCGACAGATTCATATTCATATAATCATCCCCCTGTGTCAGGTCACTTCCAATCAATTCCTTAATCTTTCCCATCCGGTACAGTAACGTATTCTTATGTACATGAAGATTCTTGGCGACAAGCGAAGACTGTCCCGGGTTTTTCAAGTATTCTTGAAGCGTATTTAAAAAATCAGTCCCTTTTTCCTGGTCATATAAATAGAGGTTCATCAATCCCGGATGGATTAAAAATCGGATTTCCGTATCTTCTTTTTCAAATATTTCCAACATTTTATAAACATAATAATCACTATAATAACAAAGCGGATTGGAAGTGTTTAACTTCAGACCAAGATTGATCGCATCAATCGCCTGTTGATAGAAACGAGAAGTATCTTCCAGATTCTGATAGAAGTTACTGATTCCAGCTTTTAAATTATTAGCAGAGAGATAGTCTTTTAGCTGCGTAAGTTCATATTCACTGAACCCTTGATATAAGTCTTTATTAATTAGAAATACAATCGTGTCTTCGTAGATGACATAAATACTTCCAGAAAAAATGCGTTTCAAATGCTCCAAAATCACTTCTAACTGCAAATGAGAGGAACTTTGTGCAAATGATGGTATGGCTATAATATAGAAAGAACTTTTAAGATTATAGCCGAGTACCTCCAGACGTTCCTTGAAATTTTCAATATTATTTTGTGGGTTGCGAAGTAAATCTACAAGAAAATAAGAGTACATAACCCCTTTGTTTCTTGTGTAAGCAGGGTCTTTCTGAAGTTCGAGTGATACCAGTTTACAAAAACGATGGAAGAAATCAGGAACATAGTCTTCAAAAGGATGTTCAGATTCCAGCATCATGACATGACCTACTTCAATATTTTGTATGTGGATCGCATCTACAAGCATACCGGTGTGAACAAGTTCGCTTGTATAGTAATAAGGGTGATTATATTTTCGAACCATTTCATCCAGATGATTAGCGCGGATAGAAGCAATTCCTTGTTTACTAATATAACCAGATTTGCTTTCTTCACGAAAGAAATCATTATCCGGAACAATACCGGCAGAGATGGCCAGATATTTATTTTGTAAATCAACAACATAGATTGGATTACCAAATATTCTTGAAGCAGTGTCTACCAGATATTGAAGTCCTTTTCCGGAAAAAGAGGCATTTAATAGGAGATGCATACCTACAGTGATCTGTTGGATTTCTGTTAATAATTCCATAGCAGTATTAAAAAGTGCAGCCTGCGAGAAGGAGGTGCCAAAATATAAAATAGTGAAGCAACTTTGCTCGTATATGGAGAAATCCAAACGTTCTCCAAAACACATCAAAGTAAATTCAGCATTCGTATTGGCTGCGGGCATTGTGTCTGTAGAAGTCAGATATAGACTTGAAGATTCAAAATGTGGGCGCATCGGGTCAAAAATTCGAACATTGATCATATCACAGACATTGTCAGAATGCCCGAATATTTGCGGCTGATACCCCTTTTCTTTTAGTTTCGACATAAAAATCTGATATTCCATATATACTCCTTTATGAAAAAATCCATTGTGCGTTCGCACAAAAAAATCAAAATTAATCCGTATAATATCATGCTGTGACACGATGAAATCATTAAAATCATTATATATAATTAAGCAAGAATCGTAAAGAACAAAATTCAAGTCGAGCAGCCGCGAGACTTGGCGTTGGATGATGATACAAAAAACAGATGTCTATGTTCTTACGCAGGAAAATGTTCATAAGAAAGGATGAAAACAATGAATCAGACGAAATTGGGAAAATACCAGAGAAGCGTTTCTATTATCGGTGTTGGATGTACTCCATTTATGTATACAGTAGATAATCCAGAAACAGACGGACTGACAGAAGGTGAAATGTTTGGATATGCAGCATTGAAGGCAATGGAAGATGCAGGAGTAAATCCACAGGATGTAGATTTTTATTTCCATGGACAGGCAAGTCCTCTGAATGGTTCAAACTATTTAACACCAAACGTGCAGATTTCAAACTGGTTTGGTATGAAAGGAAAAGGTTCTATCCATCACTCAGAAGCATGCTGTACAGGTTATCTTGCAATCGAGCAGGCTGTAAATGCAATTGCATCAGGAAAATATGACTGTGTACTTACGGGTGCCGTTGAGTTTGGTGACAGTACACCAAGTCCGGCTGACAGCGTAGAAACACCAAAGCATCCATATAAACGCGATAAGATGACAATGGATAAATTTTTGAAAACAACATCATGGTTGTATGACCGTACATATACAAGACAACTTATGGCCGGACAGGAATTAATCTATGACGATGCGGCTGAATGGTATGTCCGTACAAGAGGTATTTCAGCAGAGGATATGAATAACACATTGAATGCAATGTGCATTAATAATAGAAGAAATGCTTCTACAAACCCGCTTGCGATTGAAAGAACAACATACGAAGAACTGGCAGAAAAAGCAGGCATGACATTAGATGAGTACATGAATTCTCCATATAATCCGAAAATGGGAGATTTCCTTCGTGCAGGCGGAGTTGAGTTAAAATGTGACGGAGCTGCTGCTTGTATCGTATGTGCAACAGAGAAGATTCCGGAAATCGCAAAGAATTTAAAACATAAACCAATCGAAGTACTTGGAATAGGAAGTGCTGCTTGTGAAGCAACAACACCACATTTTGAAGTTGCTGCAACAGAGGAAGCTGTTCGTCAGGTATACGAAGCAACAGGATTATCAGGAGATGATCTGGATATTTTCTTTGCAAATGACTTTATTATCACTTCTCATTTGGTATCAGCAGAAATTGCCGGATATCTTCCATACGGAGAAGGATGGAAATATATCTGTGATGGACGTACAGCATGGGATGGTGATAAACCAATCAATACAAATGGTGGAAGAACATCATTTGGACATGCGCATGCTGCATCTGGTCTGGCTGATATGTACGAAGCTTGTAAACAGATGTGGAATGAGTGTGGAGAACGTGAGGTTAAGAAAGTGCCTAAGACAGCAATGCTTCGTGGATATGGCGGAGCACAGAATGTGGCAGCAATCGTGATTCGTACAGTGGACTAATAAAGAGGAGGAAGTACCATGGCTATCAAATTGGAGAAAGTCGTAGAGAAATTTTATTTAGGCCTTGAAGAGGGAAAAATCTTAGGTCGTAAGTGTCCAAAGTGCGGACATGTAGAATTCCCACCTGTATATGCATGTAATAATTGTGGAAATTATGAAACAGAGTGGTATGAAATCAGTGGAAAAGCAAAATTACATTCCATCGTATTACCGGCAGCACTTTCTACAAAACCGGAATATAAAAAATTAGGTAAATTCTGTTATGGAGAAGTAGAAATTGAAGAAGGAACAAGATTGAATGCAGTTGTTCGCGGAGTCAGCAGAAAGAACAGAGCAGAGCTGGAAGCGAAACTTCCGGTAAATGTTCATGCAGCAATTGTGGAACGTGATAATGGAGTGAAAACAGTAGTATTTGATTTAGATGAAGAATAAGGAGAATAAAACAATGTCAAGACAGGAAATTTTAGAACAGGTATTAAACATGGTAGCTATGTCATACAAAAAAGATGTGGCAGGACTTTCAGAAAAAACATCATTTAAAGAGGATTTAGGCGGAGCATCTGTACAGATGGTAGCATTAGTTTCGGAAATTGAAAATGAATTAGATGTGGCTTTGATGTTAGCTGATGCAAGTGCATGTAATACAATCTCAGATCTTGTTGATTTAATCGAGGAAGAAATGTAAATCATTTTACAATTTAAAGAACAAAAGCAGACACATTTTGTAAATGTGTGCTGTTGTTTTGAAAATGTATTTCTTACAATACAAAATGTAAATAAATTACTTTTGGAGGAGAAAAATGAGCGTATTAGATCAGATTTATGCAAAAGCAAAAGAAGATCCACAGCGCGTTGCCTTTCCGGAGGCTGAAAACGAGAAAATGATGCAGGCTGCTTATGAGACAGGAAAAGAAGGATATATCATTCCAATTCTTGTAGGCGATGCTCAGAAAATCACAGAACTGTGCAAAGAGCGCGGATATGAGACAGATGTTTTCAAGATTGTGGATATTCAGGAAGAAGAATACAAAAATAAACTGATTGCAGACTATGTTGCAAAGCCTGAAACACTTTTGAAAGAAAAAGCACTTGGCCGCCGTATGCAGAACCCATTATATTATGCAATGGTAATGCAGGCAGTTGGTGAGGCAGAGGTAACATTTGCAGGAATTGATAATACAACAGGAGATGTACTTTTAGCAGGACAGATGATTATTGGACTGCAGCCGGGAATCAGCACAATTTCAAGTATCGGACTTTGTGATATTCCTGGATTTGAAGGAAGCGAAGGCAGTTTGCTTGCAGTCGGAGACAGTGCAGTATGTACAAATCCAAATGCAGAACAGCTTGCAAGTATTGCAATCTCAGCATGTGATACTGTAAAGGCATTGCTAGACTGGGAGCCGAGATGTGCGATGGTAAGTTATTCTACACTTGGAAGTGGTCAGGGAGAATTGATCGACAAAGTTGTAGAGGCAGTAAAAATCGCAAATGAGCTTCGACCAGATCTTGCAATCGATGGAGAATTTCAGTTTGATGCAGCAATTTCACCGGCTGTAGCAGCAAAAAAAGTTACAAGAGAAAGCAAAGTTGCCGGAAAGGCAAATGTTGTAATCTGGCCTGATTTAAATGTAGGTAATGTTGGAGTAAAATTGATTCAGCAGTTTGGACATGCAAATGCTTATGGACCAATGCTTCAGGGATTCAACAGTGTGGTTTGTGATTGCTCAAGAGGGGCCCCGGTATCTGAAATTAAAGGTAATATTATTATCAGTGCAGCTCGTGCAGCAGGAAGCAAAACAAAATAATCATTGATTGCAGAAGAATGCAAATAAACAAATAAACCAAAATCGCTACTAAATATATAAATGTAATGCGGGCGCAGTAACATGCGCCCGTAATTACTAGATGGAGAAATGTTATGAGTGAATATAAAGTGTTGACAATCAATCCTGGATCTACATCTACAAAGATTGCATTGTTTGAAGGTGAGAATTGTTTGTTCTCAAAAAATGTATCCCATGATGCGAAAGAACTGGATAAGTTTCAGTCTCTTCCGGAACAGTTACCATATCGTCGCGACACCATTTTACAGCTTTTAAATGAGGCTGGTGTAAGATTGGATGATGTGGATGTATTTGTCGGACGAGGGGGCGGACTGCTCGCAATGGAAGGCGGCACATATGAAGTGACAGATTTGATGCTTGACCATGCAAGAAACAGCGCTAATGGCGTGATTCATCCGGCAGGTCTTGGACCGCAGCTTGCAAGAGAATTTGCAGAGCAGTATGGTGCAAAGGCAATGGTAGTGAATCCACCGGATGTAGATGAGCTGCAGGATCTTGCCAGAATGACAGGTATAAAGGGTGTGAACCGTATTATACATTTGCACGCATTGAATTTAAAAGAAACCGCAATCCGTCATAGTAAAAATGTGATGAATAAGAAGTATGAGGAATGCAATTATGTTGTATGTCATATTGGCGGAGGTATTTCCGTATCTGCTCACCGCAAAGGGAAAATGATAGACGGATATGATATTGTCGGGGGAGAAGGTCCAATGGCACCAACCCGCTGTGGAAGCATTTCTGTTGCAAATTTATTAAGCTATATGAAAGAAAATAATCTGGATATTGCAGATGTGAAAAAGCTTTGCACAAGAACAGGTGGATTTGTAAGTCACGCAGGTATTTCTGATGCATTGGAATTAACTGTCCGTGCTAAAAATGGTGATAAATATGCAGAAATGCTTTGGAATACAATGATTTATCAGATTGAGAAATGCATCGGTTCTATGGCAGCAGTATTGCATGGGGAAGTAGATGGAATCCTTCTTGGCGGAGGAATGGTCTACAATGAAGATCTTGTTGCTCAGATTACAGAAGCCTGCTCATTTATCGCACCGGTCACGGCATATCCGGGAGAATTTGAA
The DNA here is from genome assembly GCF_003628495.1 of Ruminococcus sp. B05. Lineage (NCBI taxonomy): Bacteria > Bacillati > Bacillota > Clostridia > Eubacteriales > Oscillospiraceae > Ruminococcus > Ruminococcus sp. B05. The sequence goes on from NZ_RBZR01000018.1 coordinate 68,101, forward strand.
ATGGAAGCTATGGCAGCTGGAGCAATCCGCGTATTAAATGGAGAAGAAAATTTAAAAGTTTATACCGGTAAAAAAGTATGGGACGGATTTGATTGGGAGTAATTGATGGACGCAAAAAAAGAAAAACGAATTCGTATTGGTACATTAGCATTTGGCATCGCATTTATGCCGCCAATATGGGCGGTATTAAGTACATATATCGGAGTGACAACAGGAGCAGTAGCCCTCATTTGTGCAGGTTTATATGTGGCAAATGGAAATAAGCGTTCCGATGCATTTAAAATAGCAGCAGGATTTCTATGTGGAGATATCTGGGCAGTGTTGGCAGTCTGGATTATGGAAACATTACAGTTTAATCCGGATGTAGAGCTGTACTGTACACTGTTTGTACTTGGTGGACTTGCAGTTCTGATCGGAGAAAATCTTCCGAAATATATCTTTACACCATCCTGGCTGTGTGGATGGGCAATCGGACTTACGATTATGGGTCCGTTGAAAGTGAGTGAGATTGGAACACTCCCGATTCAGATTGGTGTAGCAATGATTGCAGGTGTTGTCTATGTCGGAATTGGTGTAGATGCATTACAGAAATTTTTGATAAAAAAATTAAGTTGAGAGTCAAACAGGGACGGGGAACCATTTAGGGACGGGGTTTAGTGGCTTTTTGTGTAAGCAAAAAAGCCACTAAACCCTGATCTGATTCCTGTTAAGTAGACAAGTTAAATAACTAAAATAAAGTGCTGATGAACGATCGTACGAAATGCGCGGTCGTTTTTCTATGCACACCATTTTTCTTTATATTTCTCAATTCGTTTGTTACGTGGAATTAAATATT
>NZ_RBZR01000019.1:0-67615 GCF_003628495.1 Ruminococcus sp. B05
AATCTGACGCTGGAAGCTGCCATATCCTGTCTTTATAATTTTCTCGATTAAACTCTGTGATTGCATCCGGCTTTTTATAATCTGAACCAAGTTTCGCATAAATCTTATTCCAGGAAATTCCAATACTCACTGTTACTCCAAGTTCGTATTTAATCCGATGGCTGATTTCTCTTGCAATCGTCATTCCGCTTCCTTTCAGATTTCTGCTGTCCGATACATCCAGCCAAGCTTCATCAATTCCATATGGCTCGATCTTGTCCGTATACTCCGAATAGATTTCTCTTGCCATCTGTGAAAATCTCAAATACAAATCCATCCGTGGTGGTACAAATATGATTTCCGGACAAATCTGTTTTGCCTGCCATAATGCCATTCCGGTCTTTACACCTTTTTGCTTTGCAATGTAATTTGCTGTCAGCACAATCCCATGTCTGGCTTCCGGATCGCCACCGACTGCCAGCGGCATTCCGGCAAATTCCGGATGATGCAGCATTTCTACACTGGCATAAAAACAGTTCATATCACTATGCAGGATCACACGCTCACTCAAACTTTTTACCTCCCAGCTGTTTCCTTCAACATGATGTCTTATCAATTTTTGTATGTTTAGTATATATCGACATTCCGGAGATAGTCAAGTAACATCTTGGTTGTATTTTCTCCATTTTGGAGATTATTGTTGATTTTATTTCTGACATACGGTATAATGCATATAGAAAATTCAAATAGAAATGAGGCGAACAAATGCGCGATTTCGGGGAAATATTAGCAGAAAATAGAAAAAAGAAAGGATACTCTCAATCAGATCTTGTAGACCTGCTTTCTCAGGAAGGTATTCAGGTCACTACAAAAGCAATCTCCAAATGGGAGACCAATGCACGAGAACCAGCTTTACATGTTTTCCTGACACTTTGCCAGTTACTTGATATCGAAGATATATATGAATCCTTCTTTGGAGAAAACCCATATAACATTATGAGTGGATTGAATGAAGAAGGCAGAAATAAATTGATTGAATTTGCTGATATTTTGAAAGCTTCTAAAAAGTTTTCTCCACTGTCTGCAAAAATTATCCCATTCCATCATCCTGTAGAAATTACCTGGGAACCAGTTTCTGCTGGTACTGGAAATTACCTGGAGGATTCTGTAAAAGAAACCTATGATGTAGGACACCTTGCTCCTGAGCAGACTGACTTTGGTGTACGGATTTCCGGTGACAGTATGGAGCCACTTTATCATACAGACGATGTTGCATGGATTCAGAAAAAAGATTTTCTTGCTAATGGTGAAATTGGAATCTTCTATCTCAACGGCAATACTTACATCAAGGAATTACACGATGAGCCAGATGGTGTTTATCTGATTTCTTTAAATCAAAAATATCGTCCTATCCAGGTTTTGGAATCTGACTCTTTTAAGATTTTTGGAAAAGTAATCGGGAAATGCAAAGGTGCAGAAATTCCGGGATTTCATTAGATTTCAACAGCAGGTTCATGATCCTGCTGATAACAATAAGCAAAGGAAGTGATTGAATGGCAATCAATAATACACTAAAAGATATTCGTGAAGAACGGAATCTCATTCAAGCAGATTTGGCTGAAGCCATAGGTTCCTGCAGCCAGACTATAGGCCGCATCGAACGTGGAGAACGTAATCCCTCTCTTGAGATTGCAATCCGGCTGGCACATTACCTGAAAGTGCCTGTAGAAGATATTTTTCAGGTTGAAGACTAGAAACACAACTGCCAGAAAACCGAGGAGTAAAATCCCCGGTTTTCCTTTTACTCAAAAATCAGTGTAATCCTTTTACGAAGTCCGCTGCGTTTTTCATATCTTCTTCATTCGGATGGTCTTTAGCAATACCTCCAACCAGTTTAAATGGTCCGAATGTGTCATACCCTTTACAGCCAAATTTTCCAACCACACTGGCATGTCTTTTATCCAAAATCTGCTCTATGGTTTTATAATTCGCACTCCCGCCATAAGTACAGATCAGAAATATCTTTTTGTCGTCCGGTAGATTCTTCTCTGCAAATTCCAATATCGACTGATGAAACTTTGAAAAATAGATTCCTGATGCAAACCCAATCATATCATAACTGCTCAGGTCTGCATCTTGCTGTTTCACAGCATCAATCAAATCCACCTGACATTCTTCTGCGATCCTCTTTACTAATTTTTCTGTATTTCCATGATGCACAGATGCGTATACTATCGCTGTTCACATTTTTCTTCCTTTCTGTCTGCTCCGTCAATCAGGTCATAGCTCATATCCAAAAAGTCCAATATCTTCGCTTCACTGACTGAACCATCCAGTAAAATCGTGATCCAGTGCTGTTTATTCATATGGTATCCTGGTAAAAATCCATAAGTCTGAATAATCATACTGGTCATTTCTGGATCGCACTTTACATCCATGATTTCAACCAGATCATTTCCCTCTAATCCCAGTTTCGATTTTTCAACCGTCATGATCACTGCATACCATTTCCCATTTTTATGTCGAAGTACTGCACTGTCCGATAGTTTACTCCATAAATATTCCGGCATTGTGCCATACTGTTTCTGCACATATTCAAAAATTTCTTCTTTCTTCACAATCTATTCAACTCCTGATTTTTCTGATATCCTGCCCATAATCATACCACATTTTCGTATCCCATACTACCTGCCAAATTCTTTTGCATTTTTCCGGTTCTCCTGACTTTAACTAATAGAGGGGTAAAACAGCAAGGACAGGAAGTGAGGATACACTTCCGAAAAATCCCAATTTAGGGAACCCTGCCCTAAATTGAAAAATGCTGAAAGCAACGATACTACTGCCCTCTCAGAAAGGAGAGCCCGCCAATGGCTGAAAGAAAGAGAAACAAAGAAATCCATTTTTATGTCACTGAAGAAGAAAGGAAGCTTATCCGCAGAAAGATGATAGAATCCAAAACAAAAAACATGGGAGCTTATCTGCGTAAAATGGCAATCGACGGTTACATCGTCAACACCGATACCACTCCACTAAAGAAACAGTATGAGGAAATGCACAAGATTGGCATAAACATCAATCAGATTGCAAAGAAGGTGAATACTACTGGAGATCTGTATCCGGAAGAAATGCAAGAATTGAAAGAGATGGTGAAAGAATTATGGCGTATCTTAAGATCTTCCCCATTAAAGTAACAGACAAGAAAGCTCTGAACTATATTACAAATCCAGATAAGACAGATGAAAAACTGTTAGTTTCCAGTTTTGGCTGTTCCCCAGAAACTGCAGATCTTGAATTTTCCATGACAAGAGAAATGGCAAAAAAGAATGGAATGGACAAAGGCGATAACCTGGCATTTCATCTAATCCAGTCATTTAAACCTGGAGAAGTTGATGCCGAAACCGCCCATCGCTTAGGGCAGCAATTCGCAGATGAAGTACTAAAAGGAAAATATGAATACGTGATCAGCACCCATGTTGATAAAAATCATATTCATAACCATATCATCTTCAACGCTGCAAGCTTTGTTGATTACCACAAATATGTTTCTAATAAGCGGAGCTACCATAAGCTCTGCAGAATCAGCAATCGTATCTGTCATGAAAATGGACTTGCCACCAGTATGCCAACCGGAGAAAAAGGCAAAGGTTATAAGGAGAACATGGAATATCATCGTGGCACCAGTTGGAAAGCCAAGCTACGTGTTGCAGTTGATAAAGCAATCTGGACTTCCATCAACTATGAGGAATTTTTACAAAAAATGCAGTTAGCCGGATATGAAGTCCGACAGGGAAAACACCTGTCCTTCCGTGCACCGGAACAGAAAAACTTCACTTATATGAAATCTCTTGGAAGCTATTATTCAGAAGAAAATGTCCGCATCCGTCTGTCAAAAAATCGTAACAAAGTAAAAGCTCCAAGGCATCTGTCCAGAGAAGCTCGCCTGTATGTCAATATCTCCACGTATGTTACAACTGGCAATCGAGAAGGATTTGAACGATAGGCAAAATTAAGTAATCTAAAAGAGGCAGCCCGCACCTTCAACTATCTTTCCGAAAATAACCTGCTGAATTATGAAGATTTCAAGCAGCACGTTTTCGATATTGAAAATTCTATTAAAGCAACAGATCAGCGGATTGAAGAAATCAACACTGAACTTGGGACCAAAAAACTTATTCAAAAGCATTGTGATTCTTACCGACTCTGCCGTAAAGTTATTGAAGATTGCAAATCTGTCAAAAATCCAAAAGCATACCGCACCAGGCATCAGGCAGAATACCAACTTCACGATTCATTAAAAAAAGAGCTTCAGGATCTGGGCGTTACCAGAATCCCAAGCTCTGAAAAAATCCAAAAGCAGATTGAAAATCTTGAATCGGAACAGTCTGCCGCTGTCCGGGAAAAACAAGAATTACAGAAAAAACAAAAGACACTGGATATCATTCAGCAGAATTTCACTGCACTGCTCGATGCTCCTGAGATCAGTTCAGACTTACTTCCGGCAAAAAAGGAACCTGTTTCTGTCACAAGAGAAAAATAAGATTGCACTGGCAACTCACTCATTTTCTTCCAAATCTTCCCAAGGTTTCAAATCCTTTTCCTCCCAGGTGACACCATACGGTGCACCTCCGGAGGTATAACCAGCAATACAGAAAAATCGGTCATCTTGCAAGATCTCTTCTTTGGTCAGATTATCTCTTGCTTCTTTTTTCCGTTTTGCTCGCCTCTGTTTCCTCTTTTGTTTCGCAACAGCTGCTTTTTCTTCCGGCGTTTTCCTATGTCCTTTTGCCATAAATGTTTCTAGTGTAATTCCACTCTGAATGTCTTTTAGTATACGAGTTTCATACCCTGTTTCACGTTTCTCAACAATTCTATAAAACTCTTCATATTCTGTTTTGGGAGCGATTGCTTTAACTGCTACAAATAAGCTTTTGCAAATATCATTCATTTCAGCAACATCCGGCATTCGCTGATTTTCAAGATAGAACTTCAAGTACATCTTGTATGTTTTATCTGCTATTGTACTCTTCTGTTTTTGTTTTAGATTTTTATAGCTTCTGTTATTCCTCTACATCTATACTTCCTCATCTGCCTTCTTTCTCCCGTGCCATCAAAAGCATTTTTTCAAAAGACTGAGCGAATCTTTCATTGTGAACTTCCAGAAATTTTACAACTAAATCCAACCTATATCCATTCATCGACATTCCGAATCAAGTCAATGATTTCATCCAATGAACGCTCGCTTTCCACGTATGCATTATACAACGCCTGCTTTGCCCTCTCGATTTTCCGTTCCGGATGTCGTTCATCCAACAGTGTGTAAAGCTCCTCAGCAAGAACACTGTGTTCCTTATCTTTTTCCTGAAGTCTTTCAATTTTTCTGTCCAGAGCTTCTATGTAATAATCCGACCTCCGTGTCCCATAGTCTTGACTGAGATGTTTTTCGAGCATTCCGGGAAGCTTGTGCTCTTTCAATACATTTTGGATCACAATATATGTTCCGATCCGGAGGACGCAGCTCCGATAAGCTTCAGGGCGTTCCTCCGGCATAGGAGAGTCGGAAAAGATGTCAGTCAGAAAACTTTTTATTTGGGTACATCATTTCCGGATGGTTTGGATCAAGTTTTCCGATGCTGACCCGCACAGGGATCGTGTATTTCTTTTCCGGGTAATACGTGCGACCAGTTTCGAACTGAATGTATGTGAGATTTCCTTTTTTCATCCGGGTAATTTTTCCCTGTGCTTTGGAATCGGCACCGTAAAACTGTAGTACATGTGGACCTCCTTTAGTATGATATTACACTAAGGAGGCCCACATTCCCAAGAAAAAATTCAATCAGAAAGTGCGTAAAATCAAGGAATTTGGCAAGTTTTTCCTGCTTCGTTTTTGCTTTAATGCGAAGTACACGAAGAATTCACAATTGTATGAATGGCTTTTTTTAATCTCTATCCATTAGGCCTTGGAACACTCAAATTACCCCTATCAAATATTAACTAATAGTATTTTCTGAATATTGCGTTTTCCTGCAATTTCTTTTCGTAATCTACTGAATTCTCCAGCTTCATCCCAATCTCCAGATCAATATCTTCATGCTCGCCATTGCTCGCAAAAAAATACTTTTTCCCAGTCCGAAGGTTCTTTCGGATTGTTTCATACTGGAACCGGACTTCATAAAACGGGATAATGACCTGCATATTTAATATCTGCTTTGAATGCAGGTTCTTCACAAAATCCCTGTATTCCTGCGTTGCCGGAATTGTTCCTTCAATTGCCTCTCCTGAGCAAATTCTCAGCAGTCGGCAAATTCATGGATATGCACGTTTTCACTCCTTTCTCCACTGTCCTTCTTTGATCATTTTCCAAAAGCACAAAAAAGGAACGTAAACACTCCTTTCTCGCTCCACATCATTTTCTTTGTTTTTTAGTTTTCATTTTGTTTCCCGCATTCCTGCTCGTTTATAATCAATCAAAGGTTGTTCTTGTCTTCCCTCCTTCCGCCAGCCTGAACATAAAAAAAACACCAAAAAACAATTCTTTGCTTTTTGATGTCATTTCTGTCTTTTCAGGCTAATGCCTGAACCAATATTACAGAAGCCCGAACAGACTTCTTCGGTGCGTTTCGCACAATCTGCTTTCAAATCCCGGATCATTTCGAGATGAAATTTCTTATTCAGGATATTCCCCGAATGAAACTGTTTACGCATTTATCATGGCACTAGATTTTGTTTTCGTCAACATTTTCAAGTACAATATATTGATATTTTTGCACTAAATGGTATTCATAGTACTACAAAAGATATAGCAGCAATAGCTTAATATCCAGCATTGCTAACGGTTCCGGGGTGCATTCATATTTTTGAACAATTCTTTTAATTTTTGAAAGCTCTCTTCAGATAAATCATGTTCCATCTTACAAACCTCCTTTTGCGCCAGTTTATCATCAATTCCGGCTGAAACCAATAACTCATAAGAGAAGCAATGTTTTTCATAAATTTCTTTCGCACATTCACTTCCTTTTTGAGTCAGACTAAGAATACCCTTGTCATCTTTTTGAACCATTTTCTCATCAATCAAAATTTTTACCATATTCGTAATACTTGGTTTACTGTATCCGAGAAAATCTGCAAGATTGATTGAACGTACCTCTGATAACTTTTTTGTAATAGATATAAAGCTTCTAAGTAATCTTCTGCTGATTCATGTAATGCCATTAAGCACCTCCTATCTTTTGCCTGACTAATTTTTTTGATAAATTTCCTTTGAAAAACTATCTTACTGCGCCGGAACACAATATCTCTTATTTTGTTGCAACAGCAAAATGCAGTGAAAAACTATTATTATCCCTTATTTTTTTGTATGCAATTAATACATTAATTCATTTAAGTGTCTTTAATGTATTCTTTTATCACTTCAAATATCTCTTTGTTTATTACTATATCCTTTTCGTTTTCAATCCTTGTAGGATAATGACCTCTATTCTTTTCCAACAAAAATTCAGCCTGATTATTGATAATATCTTTCCGTAAACTATATAACGAATTATTTACTTCGACTTGATCATCTTTAGCCCCCTGTATAATTAACACAGGTTTTTGATATTTATTAACGCCATCTTTTCCACTAAGTAATGCATACTTACCAAATTGAATCTTTTCAAATACAGCTATCCAAAACTGTAATAAATATGCAAAACATTTCATGTTTTTTTGCATACACATTCTCACAAATTTATTTGGAACATCAAAGGCCGATATTATAATTGCCTTATTCAAATTTTCTTTCTGTATATTCAACAATGCCGCCACAGCATATGCACCTGTACTATGCCCAAATGCGATAATTTTATCTAGTCCTTGTTTTTTTAAATATAGTACAGCATTTTGGGCATCTATAATAAACTGTGCAAATCCCTTTATATTTTCTCCTTCACTTTCACCACATCCTGTCATATCATAAGAAAATACAAGGTATCCACAGTTTATCAGTTCACATATTTCTGGCATATAAGCATTATACGTAACTCCATACCCATTCACAAGCAAAACAACCTTATTATTAACTTTATTTTGATTAATTCCATAGAAATATCCTGTTAATTTATTTTTTCCCGAATAAAATTCTATTTTTTTCTTCTGGGAATATCTGATTTTTTATCCGCTTCACAAATATCTATTCTCTTTCCAAACTGCATACGATACATTATGAACGTAAGCAAAAAACTCAAAGCAAGAATAATAAATGCCAATAAGATAATAATAATTATTATTTTCATGATAACCTCTTACTAATATTTAGGTATGCCGTTTCATTAGGAAAGCAAATTTTTCATTATTATAATTATAATTTTTTGCTTTCCTAAAATACCAACGACATATTAAATTAATCCAAACTTAACACCGCACTCTGCAAGCAGTCATAATCCATAAACAAACAATGTGCAGAATACTCCTTGCATCTCAAGAACACAAATTGCACAACAATGTTTATAAATGACTTTTTTTAATCTCAATACATTATGCCAGAAAACACACAAAACCTCAAATCACTCCTATCAAATATTAACCAATGGTATTTTCTGAATATTGCGTTTTCCTGCAACTTCTTTTCGTAATCTACTGAATTCTCCAACCTTCAGCCTGCTCACGAATACTAATAAAATCTCGATAGGTTCCTTTTTGTTTCAGTAATTCTTTATGAGTTCCTTTCTGCACTACCGTTCCTCCATCAATAACGAGAATCTGATCCGCATTTTCAATCGTTGCTAACCTATGGGCAATCGTTATGATTGTTTTACCATGTGTTAGAGCAGAAATAGCTTCCTGAATCAAATGCTCGTTCTCTGGATCAATACTGGCTGTTGCCTCATCCAAAATAACAATTGAAGCATCTTTTAACATGGCTCTTGCAATCGAAATCCGCTGCTTTTCACCGCCAGAGAGGGACGAACCACCCTCACCAATTACGGTATCATACCCATTTGGCAGGGCCATGATAAAATCATGGCAGCGCGCTTTTTTTGCGGCAGCAATGATCTGTTCCTCCGTAGCATCTGGGCTGCCGAATTTAATATTGTTGCGAATCGTATCCCGAAACAGATACACATTCTGGAACACCATACTGATGTTCTTTAACAGACTATCGCAGGTAAATTCACGAATATCTGTTCCACCCAAAGTAATTGTTCCGGCATTAACATCATAAAAGCGGGCGATCAGACTACATAGGGTAGATTTTCCGCTTCCAGAGGGGCCTACAATCGCTGTTGTGGTATTCTGAGGAATCCTGAAATTTACATCATGCAGCACAATCCTTTTATCATAACCAAAGGACACATCCTGAAAGGCGATGTCATAAGAAGTCGGCGTAATATCTTTTCCGTTCTGGTCAATATAATCTGCATTTTCCAGAGATTCCAGCTTGTTCATAGCTGAATCTATAAGCCCCAACATGTGCGCCGCATCGTTAACGTTTTCCACACTTCCAAAAACCACGAAAGAAAACAGGACAAACATCAGGAAATAGGCAAGGCTCATTTGCCCTTCAAGAGCCTGCCATGCACAGATGAATACAATTCCCATCGATGCCAGTTTCAAGGCAAACAGATGCAAACAATTAAATGGCGTATAGCCTTTTTCTACTCTGATATGAATATCTTTCAAATCTTTATTTGCGTTGCGGAAACTCTCAATAGAAGCGCCTTCCTGTCCGAACGATTTAACGATGGACAGCCCGCGGATATATTCAATCGCAGAGCCAGACATATCCTCCATGGCCTGGTGCGTGATAGCAGCGGTCTTTTCACTATGCCTGCTGATACCATGTAAGGCCAATGAGGAAAAGGCAACGCCGACAACAGAAATCACTGCTGCGGCTGGACTCAGGAAAAGGAAACACAGGAGAATTGCAATAAACTTTGCATATCCGTTGATAATGATGTCAACCATCTTCATTCCCTGCAATTCAAGTGTGGATAGCTCCGTGGTAACACCTGTCAGAATATCGCCCACGCTGTTTTTAGAAAAATATCCCAGAGGAACCCTTTTCAGCACATCGCCTAAATGGATTCGCTGCCCTGCGGCTACTTCATAACCAATGCTTTCCTGCAACACCGCCCGCAAATAAGAGAGTAGAAAGTTAAGCGCAATCGAGCCAACAATAATCCAAAGCGTCTGCCAGATCAGGGAGGATTCTATTGTGTTGCCTGCCCAATAAGCTGCGATTGCTTTATCAAGGGCATAAGCGGCAGCCATTGTAGGGATCGCCGTAGACAGGCTGCTGAAAAAGGAAAAAACAGAGCCAAGATAGAGGCGTCCCTTATATTTCCCCGCCCATTTAATGATCCGTTTCATAGACTTAAACATGAGCGGCCACCTCCTTCTTTTCACTCACAGACCAATTCTTCGCCCCGATGTGGGCTTTCCACATATCCGCATAAAGCGGACACCGCTTCAACAATTCTTTCTGCTTTCCGCAATCCACAATCCGGCCTTTTTTCAACACGACAATCTGATCTGCGTTCTGAATGGTGGAAAGGCGGTGGGCGATCACAAGAAGAGTTTTACCCTTTGATAACGCCATGATAGATTTCTGAATTTTATCTTCGTTCTGCGGGTCAGTAAATGCTGTCGCTTCATCCAAAATAACAATCGGGGCATTTTTGAGGATCGCCCTCGCAATCGCAATTCGCTGTTTTTCGCCGCCGGACAGCCTCTTTCCGGCATCACCGGCAGGGGTATCATATCCTTTGTCCAAACGCACAATAAATTCATCACAGCAGGCCGCTTTCGCCGCCGCATATACTTCTTCATCTGTGGCGTTTGGATTTCCAAGACGGATGTTTTCTTTCAGGGAGCAATTAAACAGGAAGTTATCCTGCGTCACAAAACTGACCAGTTCGGAAAGCTGGCGTATAGACAACTCTTTGATATTCTTCCCCCCAATGGTAATGTTGCCGCCTGTCACGTCCCAAAACCTTGCAATCAGACGGGCAATCGTTGATTTACCGCCGCCAGACGGTCCTACAAGTGCCGTAAAACTTCCCTCTGGCAATTCCAGGTTCACATCATGCAACACTTCATTTTGCTCGGAACCGTCATAGGAAAAGGTTACATGCTTCAACGCAATATCATTGTGAGGAATAGATACGATTTTCCCTGAATCCGGCAGTACAGGCAGGTTCAAAAGTTCATTTGCCGCCTCTACTGCATATTCCATAGACTTTGCTTCGTTAATGAAAGTGGTTGCTTTCATCAACGGTCCAACAATGCTGAGGGAAAGGATAATCCCCATTGCAAGCTCCGCAGGGGAGATACTTCCATTCTGCACCAGCAAAAGGCCGACAGGAAGAACCCCTAGGAGCGTTGTCGGCATAATTGCCATCATCAAGTTCATGGTTTTCCATGTACTCTTAAACCATGCCAGAGTAAAGTCCTTGAATGACTGGACAGCACCAACAAATTTTTCATAAGAGCTTGTGCTTTGGTTAAAAGCCTTTACAACCTCGATACCTTCCACATACTCGATAATGATACTGTTGACATGGTTATTTGCCTCCATATAAGCGGCATACTGGCTATTATAATTCCTCATCAGGAAAAACATAGGAATCATAGCCAGTATCGGAGCAATCAATACCGCCAATCCCATGCGCCAGTCGATGACCAGCATCCAGATAAAAATTGCAATAGGGAGCAGAAGGTTAGAGGTCAATTCTGGGATCATGTGCGCCAAAGGCGGCTCTAAATCCTCAACTTTATCCATGATTATGTTTTTCAGATAGCCGATTCGCCGCCCCATCACCTCGCCAAGAGGAGCTTTCATCAGTCGATCCGCAATTTTCAGACGGATTCCTTCCAAAATAGTATAGGCTGAAATATGCGCCAGGATCGTAGAAGTTCCATAGCAGAAAACCCGTATCAAATAGCCTGCCGACCCAACCATGCACCAAATCAGAATACAATTTAATGTTACAGTTCGGTTGATAAATGCCAGCAGGATTTCATATACAGCCCAAAAAGGAATAAACCCTCCGGCAACACTCAAGATAGCACATAACACTGAGAGGGTCATTTTCCCTTTGCATGGCTCGGCAAAGGAAAACAGAATTTTAACCCAGTTATCTTTTTGTTGTTCCATTACAATCACCTTCCTTCTTTTTAGCTAGCAAAGAAAAAGGATGGGTAGTCCTTGCTAACCATCCTCATTGTAACAGTATTCGATTCTTCTTTCCTCTCCAAAACGGCATTTATGCACCATTTAGAAAAAAGATTTTCGGTACTCCATAGGCGTTTGTCCCATCACCTGACGAAAGGCCGTTGCAAATTTACTGGGACTTTCATATCCGACAGCTCCGGCAATTTCTGCAATCCCCTTTTTGGAATCCTGCCTGAGCATTGTAGCAGCGATATTCATTCGATAACGGCGAAGATAAGAATACATGGAATCTCCGTAAACCTCTTTGAAACAGTTTTTCATGCCCGTCAATGAAATCTGGAACCGTTCAGCCAATTCATCCATTGTATAATGCTCTTGCAAATCCGTTGTAATCAGGTCGTGGATTGCTTTTATTTTCTCTACCTGCCCTTTATAAAAATAAGGACGTTCCTCTTTGGACTCGGAAATTTGCAAAGCGTCCAGATACAAAAGTAGTTCCAGTGCCTTTACTTTATAGTAGTCTCCTTTGATTTGCTGCGGGACAAAGTAAAGTTCTGAAAAAATATGTTCAATTCCCGGCTCATTATGAATAACAAACGGTTTCTTGTCGTTACAATACTTCTTTTGAAGTTCATATAAATCAACCGAAAACCCGCCAAAAAAATCTCTGAGGGCTGGCACAGCAATTTCCAAATCAAACCCGAGCGTCATCCCGTGGTAATGGCAAAGCGGAAAGCAAACTCGTCCCGAATGGAAACGCCTGTTATCAACTCGCATTTCATGCTCCTGTAAATAGCCATAAGCATGATTGCCAATTTCGTTTTCGATTCGTCCCTCCCGGCAATGGTCGATATAGAGAAGCGAACTGCCTGTACTACTCTGAAAATGAGAAACGCATTCTTTTAGGTGCATATCACTATACATCACAAAAGCGCCATCAAAAATTTTGTGAGCTGTCATTGTCCCTTCGCCGCTTTCGTCAAAAATTTGCAGGACAACACAATCCTCAGTTTCAATGACATTTTTTACATTTGATCCGCAATTTATTTTACCATCAAACAGTTTGATTTCCGCCGCCCCCTTCCAGTATAAAGAAGTTTAATAGCCGTTCTCGTCCTTCCATATCCCAGAGGGAATAGCTTTCTTCCAGCATTCCGTTTTCCAGATGAATCACATGATTGCAGCATCTAAGTATAAATTCCGGGTCGTGGGTCACAATCATAACTGTTTTTCCTGAATTAGCAAGCTCTTTGACCGAATCGGCTACCTGTCTCATATGAAAAAGATCAAGCCCGCTGGTAGGTTCATCAAATAAAATCAGCGGACGTTCAGAAGCAATCGCTGATGCAATAGCTACACGTTGTTTTTGTCCTCCTGACAGTCCCATCGGATGACAGTTCTTGTACGGGAGTAAATCCATTTCATTCAGAATGGCTTCTGCCCTTGCTATATTTTCAGGAGAATCGTCCGAATCCTTTTCCGGCATACTCAGTAAAACTTCTTCTAAAACACTCTCAGTAAAAAGCTGGTGGTTCACATCCTGCATAACCATATAGCATATTTTCAGACGCTTTTTACCTGCATAGGATATGCCGTCTTTTTCAAGAATTCCTTTACAGCGTTTTTCCAATCCACACAAGCAACGGGATAGTGTTGTTTTTCCCGCTCCATTATGCCCGATGACCGCCGTTACATTTCCAGCAGGAATCTCAACTTCTTCCAAACGAAGCGTTTCCGGCTGATTTTTGTACGCAAAACGGAAATGGTTAAGTTTCCACATTCCCCGTCCTTGATGCAGACCGACAGGATCAATGTCTGCAAAGTCACACAAACCCAGTGGCCTTAATCCCATTTTAGCCTTTTCTGATGCCGGAATCAACTGAAATTCCGACAAATTATAGTCCCCTTGTATTTCTCCATTGCTTAAATAGATAATCCTGTCAGCTAAATCATAAAGATAATAAAGCCGATGCTCCGCAATGATGATAGTTTTTCCCTGTGCTTTTAGTATTTTCAACAATTCCTGAAAGTCAGCTATGGAATAGGCATCAAGATTGGAAGATGGTTCGTCCAAAACAAAAATATCCGGTTCCACAGCAGCGGCAGAACCACAAGCGATTTTTTGCTTTTCTCCGCCCGACAGGGAAAAAACACTTCTATCCAACAGGTTTATAAGATTTAACTGCTTGGAAACGCGCTCCACCCGTTCCAGTATATCTTCCTCGGCTAGCCCATGATTTTCACATCCAAAAGCAATTTCACTGGTCGTGTCCACATTAAAAAACTGAGAACGTGGATTCTGAAAAACAGAACCCACTTTTTTTGATATATCAAATAACGACAGGCTACTCATATCTTTGCCATCGAGTATGACTCTACCTTCCAGCTTGCCATCGTAATAGTGCGGAATCAGGCCATTAAACAAACGAGTTAATGTAGTTTTGCCGCATCCTGATGTTCCGCAGAGCAACACGAAATCTCCATCATTAATAGACAGGTCTATATTTTTCAGCGTTCCATGTACTTCACGTTCTCCGTCGATACTTTCATTTGAAGGGTAGGAAAAAGAAACTTTTTTACATTCAATCATAATCCTACCTCCCTGCAATCATTGTTGCAATCGGAATAGCAAAAGCCACTGCACACAATAACAAGAAAAGAATATCCTGCACATGAAAACCGATTTCGCAGATATTTGTTCTCTTAACCGGTCCGCCCAATCCTCTCGTCAGGGCTGCAGCACTTAATTCTTCCCCAATCTTAACAGAACACATAATTACAGGAACAAGCCTATATTCCAACATTGCACCTGCTTTGCCTCCGCCGAAGCGAATCCCTCGCATTTTCATAGCATCGCCTATCGCATTATATTCCTCAACAACTGTTGGGAAAAAGCGGAATATAACAGACATTGGAATAATAATTTGCTCCGGCAAATGCAGCTTCTTCATGGCAGCAACAAATTCACTGACGGTGGTTGTTTTGACTGTAATGTATCCCATCATAATTCCCGGAACAAACCTCATTAAAAAGCCACAAACTGCAACAACAAAAAAACTTGGCAGTCCTGACAAGTACGGGAGTGACAGTATTTGCAGTAGATAGCTGCCACCGTACAAGGCAAAATAGATACATGACCCCTTCCATGCCCCTTCGGTCAGCATCAATATCAGAGGAACTGCCGACAAAACAGGAGCGAACTGTCTGGAATTTACACCAATGCCTCCACTTAAAACAAATACGGAAATTGTGATAAGCAAAGCGAGTTTCGTCCGGGGGTCTAACAGTATTCCTCTGCCGCTTTTCTGACTTGCTAATAACTCCTGACGCATTATGCAATACCTGCCCTTTTGAAGTGTTTCTTAAAAATCTTCTGTCCGATGATAGCGCCAATCACGCCGCAGACAAAACCGGCAATCAAAAGAAGCGGAAGTGTATATGCACTGATATACCCCATAATCGCATCGGCATATTCCTGACTATAGCCGGTAATCAAATCTTGGTAATAGCTGTCCCTTGTTACAACAATAGGAATATAATTACCAATAATCCACATCGAGAAAACCCCATGAGAAATGATCCCTTTCTTTGCGCTCTTATAATCGCCGGACTTCAAGATTAGATCAGCCAGAACACCAAAAACAAAACCGGTAATAATACTCCAATATCCCATACCTGTGAGCAGCATCAAAATACCACAGATCAAACCGGTCAGAGACACCATTCCAAACTTTTGGATTTTAGAATAGTACAGCATCATAACAATGCCGGCAATAAGCGGCGCAATCGCAATCAGCAGTGGCAAAAAAATAGGGATAAAACCCAACATAGCAACGGCCATAAATACCACGAAATAAATTGCAGTAAAGATTCCAACGTTAATAAGGTCTTTTCCTTGTAGTTTCTTCATTATAACATCCTCCTTCTTTTGGTTAGCCAGTTCTAACCTTCTTCAACGTAATATAACAGATATGATAATATTTTTCTACTCCAAAAAGGCATTTTAAATCCAAATAGATTTTTTTTGATTCATTTGAATATTATTTTTGAAATAGAATTCTTTTGATTAAAGTTTAACTATATTCTGTTTTATTTCTCCCGGAAGACTCTCTATAAATTTTTGAATACCTTCTATTTCATCTAAATTATATGCCTTTCCTTTTGAAATTTCATCGTTTAGGCACCATTCTGCCACCAACGCACAAACATACCCCGATAGGGAATTCCAGTTACACGCATATTCAAAAGACATAAGTTTTTTTTCTACATCATTTCCATTTACAAGTTCTATACCAAACCAAAATATAGTCTTTTCATTTTCTGTACTTTTGTTCCTATACATTTTTTCCAATTGCTCTGTATATCCAAAAGTATCCATACTATTCGAATGATATATTTTGCTTCCAATTTCAAAAAAACTAGCCATGGAAGACAGATCAGAAAATGTGTTAAAAAAACAACCTTCCTTGACTCCTGTTTCCTTGCACACTCTTCGAAAATCTTTACTAATAATAGGATACAGATACATTGTTCCTACTTTCTCATCTATACATATACTTTCCCCTATCCTCATTTTGCATGGAATAATTTCGTCTTTATAAAAAAAACTCATGCTTTTAGATTTATTATTAATCATACTTGATATTACATCTTGTGTAGCTCCATGCGAAAAATAACTATTTCCATAAAAGTATTCTTTGATAGATACCTCAGCTCCTTTATGTATTTCTGCCACATACTTAAATAGAGCTTCTGATAATCCTGGATATGTACCTGATGATAGTATAATTCTAGTTTTTTTATCCCCTATCATACTTTTATTATCAACAATATATTTCTCGACATCTCCTTCTCCAAATGGATCAATATAATCATTCCCTTGCTTAATACACTCTCGAACTATCCTTGTCCCAACTATAGATGCGGGAGATGTACAATTAATGACTACATCGCATTGCGAACAGAACATTTCAACTTGTTTCGGAATAAATACATCCATCTGTATAATTTCTATATTCTCTGTTGAAAATTCTTCTTTCAAACACTGAAGTTTATATTGATTACGTGCCCCTATAAGTAAAGCATACCCTTTCCCTTGTAACGCAGATAACACAGATGATCCTACCAAACCTGTTGCTCCAAGAATTCCTATATTCTTCTTCATCCTCTTATATTCCTCTCTATAATTATTTGTGCTAGCAATGTGGCATTTTCCTCACTATGAATGCATGTAACATGATTTCCCGGAACATTTATCACTTCAAATTCCCCAAGACATATATCGTTCCACATTTCTAAATTTTGGTTTTTATCTGCAAAAAAATATTTTTGTTCTTCACATGCTGATAAATAACAAATATCCCCACTATAAAAAGGTAATTCTACATTTGCACCTTTAAATCCATGCTGATAAATTTCAAATGTTGCTTCTAGCAGTTCAGCACTCACGTTAATGCAAGTTTTTTTCTCAATGGCTTTTGCGTAGGCTTCAAATCTTTTTTCTTTTGTACTATTAACAAATTCCCAAAGACCACTATTGTTTTTCATTTTGCTATCTTTCTCTATAATGTTAAAGAAAGTATTTTGAGGGATATTACCATTATTTCTTTTCCTCACTTCTGTAATAAATTCCATTACCTTAAAGTCATCGACATCTTCCAGAACCTCCGAAAGCATTAATTGATAGTTAGGCAAAAAGATCACTTCATCTATAAATTCATCCTCTACCTTCCCGGAAACAGGATAACTATCTATAACAAACAGATTATTTACTTCGATTCCTTTCTCCAGCAATTTTACAGCTACATTTAATGCAAGAATACCTCCAAGACAATATCCAATAAGATTAATATTTTTATAGTGAAGTTGCTCTATTTTCCGAACATACTCGTCTGTAATTCTATCAACTAATTCATGATATTGTATTGAATAATACCATTCTACATCTTCTACATTTATAAATAGAAAATCTCCCAAATCCTCTTTTCGTAATTCCTTTTCTACAAAGCGATAACAATTAGTTGTTCCTAATGCCGTATGGAAAAAAATATATACTGTATCCTTCGCAGTTTTCTCTATAATTCTAAAATCATCAGTTCGTACATTCTCAGATGTTAGAATGTTCTGCTTGCTCTTTACAAAGGTTGTTATTGCTTCCCCCGTAGGATTATTCAATATTTGGCGTAGAATCTCATCAAAAGTGACGGATGTTTTAGTTTGCTCTATAATTTCTTTTACTCTGCCCGCAATCTGTGCCATTAATAAGGAATCTGCCCCTAATTCAAATAGATTATCATCTGGATATAATGCATCAACCTTTAAGACACTGATTAAAATCGAATAAATTTCTTTGTCTATTAAATTTTCTAATTCCCATCTTTTATGTTGAATCTTATCATCCCTTTTATCAATAAAGAGTTTCCGAATTGCCTGTCTATCGACTTTACCATTTGAAGTACATGGTATTTCATCAATAAATTGCAAAAAAAACGGTATCATATACTGAGGTAAGTATCGCTTCAATGCTTCCCGTACACTCTTTTCATCTTTTTTTTCATCTTCTTTTGGAACAATTACCGCAACCAACTTTGGTTCATTATTCCAATCTACTGTTGTTACACAACAGTTTTTCCCCGAGCAGCAATCCATAATTGCATTTTCTATTTCCCCGGTATCAATTCTATGCCCCGAAATTTTTATTTGGGAATCTTTGCGTCCTAAAAACTCAATCTCTCCGTTCCTTAAATATCTGCCGAAATCCCCGGTTTTGTATATTCGTTTATTATTTAACCAAAAAAAGCTACTTTGTGTTTTAGAAACATCTCCCAAATACTCTTTTGCTAACCCTTTTCCTGTTATATATAGTTCTCCTTGTACCATATCTGGGCATGGTTTCATATTTGCATCCAGCACTTCAAAACCTTGGTTACTTAAAGGAACACCGTACGGTATGCTACTATTATATGATTCACCCATTTTGCACTCGTGATAAATAGACCATATGCTAGCTTCCGTAGCCCCTCCTAGTGAATATATTCGAACATCTTTTAAGAATCTGCAAATTTTTTCTGGCAACTTTACTGGTATCCAATCACCTGACAACAATATTTTGTTAATTGACAATTTTTCTCCTTTATAGAATCGTTCAAGATAGTCTACAAACATTTCCATAAAGGCGGGCACAGAATTCCAAACTGTGATATTCCACTTCTCTACCAACATAAGCCAATAAGACGGATCTTTATATCTAACTTTTTCTGGTATTACTATTGTTCCACCTGTAGCTAACATTCCAAAAATATCATAAACAGAAAGATCAAAATGTAATTGTGAGAGCGCCAGAATACTGTCTTTATCTTTTACCTGAAATCTTTCATTTATATCTATAATCGTATTTACAACAGCTTGCTGCTCGATAACTACCCCTTTAGGTTCACCTGTGGATCCAGACGTAAAAATCACATATGCCACATCATCAAAGTTGTCATTAACAATCTCATCATAACTCTTTTTTAAAATGACACTGTCTTTGTCAATCCATTTATATTTTTCTCTATATTTATGAGTTTCTTCTTTTTCTCCAATTAAGCATTTGATTTTTGCTATCTCCAGTATTTTATCTGCACGAATTTCTGGTTGGTCATTGTCTATCGGAACAAATGCTGCTCCAATCAACAAAGTTCCCAAAACACTCGCAATCTGAAAAAAACTCTTATTCAATTTGATTCCAACATAGTCACCTGCTTTACAACTGCATTTCTGCAATTCATCTGCTATTCCATATGCAGTCCACAATAGTTCTTCATATGTATGTTCTCCACATTCATCCACGACTGCTGTTTTTTTCGGCATTTCTAAAGCACTCTTCAGAAATAGGTTCTGCAGAGTATCCATCTTTATCTCTTTAAAAGTACTATTTACATTCTTTCTTTGATCCATTTGCTTTTCAGGTAATTCTACATTTGCTTGTTGATTCCAAAATTCAACGGATTCCGAAATTTTTTTCAAATATGTTAAAAAGGTACAAAATATATCTTGAATAACTCCTTCTTCAAAAATACCGTTTCGGATATCCCAATTAATAAATAAACCTTCTTCATTATCCATAACTTGACAATCTAAGAAAGCCTGCGGCGTCTGACTGATTCCATTATTATTAACTTTCCCAACCATCCCATCGTTTTTTATCAATCCAATAGAACTTGTAAAAATAATAGGAAAGAAAAGCATCGGATTCTTTCTTCTCTTTCGCAAATCGCGAATCACTTCGATCCCAGAATATGAACTATGATCCAAATCTTCAAAAATTTGTTTATTTACATTTTTTACAAAATCAGCAAATATTATTTTCTCACTTAAATCAATTTCTAAAACATCTACACTAGTAAAGTCTCCAATAGTATTGTAAATACCCGTATATTTGTTATTTCTTATGAGTGTAGTTAGATTTAATGAAAATTTTTTGTTTACACTCCAGCGTTCAATACACAAAGCAAATATAGAAAGCACAGTCGCTGTAGGCGTCACACTATTTTGACTTGAAAAAAACTTTATTTTTTCCCAGTCTTCAGCCGATAATTTCCTTGCCATACGAATAAATTTATTACTTTTTTCAGCATTCGATCGCATCGGGAGAACTGGCGCTTCAGGAATTATATCCAGTCTATTTTTCCAATACTCTTTATCTCTACGATATCGACTACTGTTTTTCATTCCCACCTCATTAAGTACATAATTTCGAAATGAAATAGCACACTTTTCATCCCCGTTACCCTTATTGTAGTATATTGTCTCAAATTCTATTAATAATGTCCAAATACTTGCCCAGTCTGCAATCAAAAAATCAAACGATAAATGCAATGTAGTTTTTTCTTTGTCTTCGGTTACACCAATATCAAACATAGGCCACGTTTCAGTATTATAGTATTTATCAGACCATTTGCTGCGTATTTCTTCACATTTTGTAGATATATATATGGGATATTCTGCCACATCTCTTAATACTTCTTGAGTCCCATCTTCTAAAACAATAGCTCTCAACATATCATGCTTATCAATTAACTGATTCCAAATCTTTTGTACTTTTACAGAATCCAAGGCCGGATAATCCAGTTCTAAATATAGATGACTTGCCACATCCCCATACTCGAAAGAATTTTTTCGCCCTAACAAATAAGCCATTTGAATATCCGTCAGTGGAAATTTATCGAAACGCTCCCTTTCTTCTTCAAAATAACTTATAATTTCCTTTTTGTTATAAATCAAAATATTTTTTATATCATCATCTAATTTCCCATCCTTTTTTAAATAACGTATTTTCCCACCTTCAGTCCAAATACCAATTCCTTGTTCCCGCATATTTTGAATCAATTTACTTACTTCCACTATATTTATCCTCCAACTGGCAACTTAATACAAATACCTTTTGATTATACACGCACAGTTCAGAATCAATAGTTGGCAAACTTTTTTCGACAGCAAATCCAACTTTCTGAAACAGTTCGTGCCATTGATATAATTTTAAAAAAGTTTCATTTTTTTCGGCTCTTGCATCATCTGGCTCTTGCATCATAAAAGCTTGGGATATTAACATTTGAACAGATTCACCAATTGCTTCTACGATAATTACCTTTCCATCTTTTTTTAAAACTTTTTTGATGTTTTTTAAAGTAACTTCTATATTTTTTGCGTTATTCAGCACACCTACTGCAATTACTATATCTACGCTATCCTCCTTTATTTTATCGCTAACAAAATCATTATTAATATCTATTTTTAAATATTCAATAAACCGAATTCCTGAGAATAACTCTTTAGCACGATTTACAAAAAAATCTGAAATATCAGAAAAAAAATATTCTTCTACACTAAGAAATTTTATTTTTTCGATAATAGGCTTGGCTGTTGAAGCCGTTCCTCCTCCTAATTCCAACAGTCTACATCCTTCACGCAGTTCACATTCACTTTTAACATAATCCGAAATCATTTGATTATAATAACTTGAAATTGGTGTCTTTGAATACAAATCATCCGCTACATACATCTGACCTTCCGGAAACAATAGTAATGTAGGATTTAATTCCCCTTTCATGATATAGTTAAGTTTTAAAGCATTATTCTTAAAATATTCATATGTGGATATAGTTCCTAAATTTGCATTTTCCCAAACGTTTTTACCATCCACCCAAATTTTTTCAAGTTCTGAATAATGCATTTTTTTCTCAAAATAATATTCTTTTTCTTCATTTCTTATATAGCTATTAGAGTTAAGCACATGAAGCCAACGATGTATTATGGGAACAAAATCAGCTTTCACTCCTATTCGTTCTATCAGTTCATCACTCGTATATCCTTTATTTACTTCTTTGATATTCTGCTGCAAATAATAATACATTGTTTTTAGACACATATTATTAAATACTGCCATACCACCAAGCAAGGCACTGCTTTTTTCAAACAAAGAGGTACTTTCTCTCAAAAGTTTTTCTGACGGATAGTAACTATAAAAACTCCCCGAAACAATCTCAGGATATCCCAGTCCTTTCATTAAAAGTTGCCAAGCATGACTATTATTCAAAATCCTTTGTATATATTGAATAGTTGGTTCTGTCGGTTCCACTACAGTTTTTTCTATATCCTTTGCAATTGCACAAGGCCATTCATCCTTAAAAATCATTTTTTGTTTCTTCTCGCTACTATATAATATAAATGAATTCTGTTCATCCATATTTAAAGGTGAATGGAATTCTAATCGCCCTGGTATAATATTTTCATCCGGGAAATGAATTCTAGGATTCCAAATAACAGGACCATCAGGATCAAACAATGTCAATTGTCCACCTGCAAATCCAACACTAATCCGAAACAGCATATGTAAAAATCCATCTATATTTTCTTTTTCGATTTCATTATGTGCTCTGAAACTTATTGGAATATCTCCAATCTTTACAGTTTCCGTCTGAAAGGGCACATGACCGCATATACTTCCCACATTCTCCCATGGGCGAAGTGTCTGAAGCACTTCGCCCAAAATACTAATTACTGGATAGGAAACCTGAGTCGCTAAATCAACATTAATATATGCTATTTTTTCTGTCTTACTAACTATATGGACATTACGTATAAAATTTTGAACTGCAGGTAGGTTCAAATACAAGTTACCAACCCCAAAATACACTTTTTGATTTTGCGCAATCTTATAGCATTCCCCCAATTCTTTATAATGAACTGGCTGCTCCAACAGAACATTTATTCCTTTTCTCAATAATTGTTTTGCTATATTAGCGCCTTCGCCTCCTAGTGCCCCTGTTTTCACAGCAACACAAGCAACATCTACCCTTTCTTCTACTTCATCTAATGAAGTATATAGAGGAATATTATAATATCTTGCGCATTCATAACTCCTATCACTTCCTTTGGCTAATAAACCTACTATCTTTATTCCTTTCATTCGCTTTAGCGCTTCAAGATAAAATTGTCCAAACCGACTACCATAAACAATAATATTCTTCATATAGTTTTTACGCCCTCCTATTATATTTCGCCATCATCCTCCATATAATTGTTTGAGTCCATCTCCTGCTGAATTCGTGCTGCAAATTCTGAAATAGTTGGTGCTTCAAAAAGCCAACTAATTTTAGGCTCTATACCTAACTCTTCCTTTAAAGCGTTTACAAGTCTGATAGCTTTTAAAGAGTCTCCTCCGTTTTGGAAAAAATTTGAATCCTTATCCAAAATATCTTTTTCAAGTATAGTTTGCCACACTGAAGCAACACTTTTTTCAAAATTTGTCATATTTATATCTGCTTGTTTCTCATCTTTTTCATCAAAATCCGTTTGCTTTATAGAATTGAGTAATTTATTTCTATTTACTTTTCCATTGGCAGACAACGGAATTTTGACAACTTCATATATTCTCTTAGGAATCATATATTCTGGAACAATATTTTTTAGCCTCTCAATAATCTCTGCTTCACTTATAAAATTCACTTCTTCATGATTCCTTGCTATAAATATCGTTTCTCCAGTTCCACATTTCGCATTTTCGGCGGTTAATCTAAAACTCATAATGTTATCGAATCCAGCATTTTTCAACAACTCCTTCCACTTATCAACTGACAAAAGCGGCATACATGTACCCTTGCGAAGATCTTGTATCATTGAGAATCCTTTTTCTAATAACGCTACTGAATTTAGAATCAATCTATTAGGAATGGTATATTCCTTAAATAAAAGAATGCCACCAGATTTTAGCATTTCTTTGAAATTGGATAATGTCAATTCAATATCATAGCTTCTATGAAGTGTATTGTCTGCTACTATTATGTCCATTTTATGGCGAAGTTCTCCAATATAAAGATAAGGTTCCTTAAAATCATAAGTTATACTTTTCAGTCTGTTCACATCTCCAGCTATCTCTAATGCCTTATCTATATACTCGCTTGATTCATCCAAGTAATAGAATTCTCCACCATTTCCTAGCACATCCATATATCTTTTGGTATTACTTCTCATCCTACTCCCAATTTCCAAAACAGAAGAGTCAGTTCCCGTAATCTGTAAACTCATTTTATATAATGAAAACAACACATCTTTCATCGTTTTATCGAGTGGGCTAATTTCTTCCAAAACTACTGGTAATGCTTTAAATTCCCCCTTGCTTATTATTTCTACGTCAGCATATTTGTTGCGTAAAATGGTAATTGTTGCTGGTATATTCTCTTTCAATTCCTTATAAAGTTTTAATACCCTTTCCTTTTCTTGGCATTCTTGCATTTCCCTGTATAAATCATACTCGAATTCATCTCTTCGACAAATTATAACGCCTAAATTTGTCTTAACCATCATTCCTTCATCTATTAAAATATCTATCCATTTCTTTACAAGATTTTGGAATTCAAGATTAACGTTGAGAAGTTCTGCAAATTCTCTTGATGTATATTCGCAGTTTTCCTTTACACCCATTTCTATAAATGTTTGAAATATTATCATTGCGGATATTTTTTCTAAGGATTTTCCATAAGAATTTATAAATATCTCTTCCTCATTCTTTACAACTTCTTTTTTTAGTTCATTTATTCCATTTTCCCAAAATATATCCTCATCAATTTTGACATATTTCATTTTATCGAAACAAATAAAGGCTATTAAGTATTTTTTGTTTATTACCTCTACTATTGACTCTTTGATTTGGGGAATACTATTCAACGCATTTTCAAGTTCTCCTAATTCAATACGATGTCCACCTATTTTCACCTGATTATCCAATCTCCCAAGAAATTCAATATTACCATCATTCCAATACCGTCCCATATCTCCGGTACAATACAGCCGTTCTCCAGTTCTATCTAAGACAACAAATTTTTCCTTTGTTTTTTCTTTATCGTTTAAATATCCCTGTGCAATGCCATCTCCGGCAATATAAAGTGTTCCCGGTACCCAGTCAGGGCAATCTTCCATATTCTGATCCAGAACATAATACTTCTGGTTTGCAAGCGGTTTCCCATACGGAATACTCTTCCAATCTTCCGGCACAACCTCTGGAATCTCGAAATGATTAGACCAGATACTGCCTTCTGTTGCTCCTCCAAGAGCAACAATCTCAACATTCTGGAACAGATTACGGATTCTCCCCAGAAGTGAAACAGGAACCCAGTCACCACTCATCATTACTAACCGCAGCGATTGTGAAGTTACCTGCCTTTGATATTCCTCATATTCTGCCAGCATTTCTACAAAAGCTGGCACGCTGTTCCATACGGTAATATTCTCATGATTCAACCAGTGAATCCAATGCGCTGGATCTTTTCCATATTCCGGATCCGGAAGAACCAATTTCCCACCTGCGCCTAAAATGCCAAAAACATCATAAACAGACAGGTCAAAATGAAGATTGGAGATTCCAAACGCCGTATCCTGTTCTGTAATCTGATAGCGTGCATTGATATCCAGTATCGTATTCACTGCATTATGGTGAGTAATCATTACTCCTTTCGGCATCCCGGTTGTTCCCGACGTATAGATTACATACGCAAGGTCTCCCGCCTTATTCTCCTGTGCTTTGTATTCAGAATCGGTTTTTAATTCAGACACAGAAATACAATCCCACTCGTGCAGCCATTCGGTATCCTGATCATACGCCTGATTCTGCACAAGAATGATTCTTGTTCCACTATCACGGAGAATCTTTTCAACTCGTTCTCTCGGATTATGGATATCTATCGGAAGATATGCGGCTCCGGCAAACATGATTCCATAAACAGCAACTACCTGCTCCCACCCTTTTTCCATAAATACAGCTACCGTCTCTTCTTTTTTTATTCCCATGCTCTGCAACTGCCCGGAAATGTAAAACGCTTCTTCTTTTATCTCCCGATATGTCATCCGCCTGCTGCACGTTACCAGCGCCTCCTTATCCGGAAATTTGTCTGCCGCCTCCAAGAATAATCCATCCAACGTTTTCTCTTCAAATTCAGCCGCCGTTTCATTCGCCTGACGCCGTTTTTCTGAAATTTCCGCTATTACCAGACTTGCCGTTTTTTCCTGCATGATCTCCGGATGAACTGCTAGCGTATGAAGCAGGCCGGTATATGCCCGGAACATCTCATCCAACATTCCTGGATAAAATAATTCGTCCACGGAATCCCAAAACAGGCATAAACAGCCATCCATTTCAACCACCTGATGATCCAGCCACACCTGCGGCGTCTGTGAAATGTTATAGTTCAGTTTTCCAAGCCACTTTCCTTCATGCCACTGCTCCACGCCAAGACCACTGGTAAACACTACCGGCATAATAGCGCCCCGCATATTTCCAGTCTTTTTCTTTAATTCGCGCTCCAGTTCAACCGCGCCATAAGCTGTATGCTCCAGATCTTCTGTAAGCTGCTTCTGAATTGCCTTTGTCCTTTCCGCAAAATTATTCCCTGCATTCTTTATCTCCAGCAATGTCAGTGTTGTAAAATCTCCAACCAGATTGTTCACTTCCGGATGCAATTGTTTCCGGTCAAACTGCGTCAGATTAAGTGTAAAATCCTTATTACTGCTCCACAAGCGGAGAGTCTCCGCATAAGCACTCATCAAAAGAACAGAAGGCGTTACCTCCAGTCTTCCCGCCGCGTCTTTTACAGACTGCCATTCTTTCTGTGACAGTTTTGCGCTCCGGCGACAGAAACGCTGCTCTGTAATCTGGCTTTCGTTCTTTGCAAGCGGCAGATCCGGTGCGTCCGCAAAAGTCTCCACCCGGTCTTCCCAATATTTTTTATCTTTCTCATAAGCAGAGGTAGACTTTATCTGCTCCAGTCCCAGCACGTAATCCCGGAAAGACAAAGTAATCGACATTTCCGCTTTTCCATTTCGATATACTTCTGCCCACTCATCTAAGAGATGGAACATACTCCAGCCGTCAAAGATAATATTGTCAAAACTGATATGGATTCTATGCTTCTGGTCCTCTATTTTAGTGATTCGCACATCAAACAGAGGCCATTCATCTGTCTGAATTACCTGATGAGACATCTCTGCCCGTTTTTCATCCAATGCCTTTTCTTTTTCTGTCACTTCCAATTGTCGGATATCCGTCACGTCAATATGATACTGGGGAGTATTCTCCAGTATGCGCTGCATACCATCCGGCTGGATAATAACACGCATCATCCCATGCCTCTGTATCAACAGATTCCATGCCGTCTCTGCGCACTCAGTATCAAGGCCGTCTGCATCCAGTTCAAAATAACAGTGTGTTGCAACATTTCCCAATTCATACAATCCGCTTCTGCCAAGCCAGTAAGCATACTGCACATCGGTTAATGGGAACGAATGATATGCTTCCTCCAGATTCGGTTTGATCTGCAGTGTATCTTCTTCTTTCCGTTCGGACTGTTCAATAGCTTTTGCCAGAGATTTTACGGTCAGATTTTCAAAAATCGTACTGATCGTTATTTTGCAGCCGAAGGTTTTCTGTACTTCCGAGATCAACCTTGTGGCAATCAGCGAGTCTCCCCCAAGGCTAAAATAATTATCTTCAATTCCAATATTTTCATATCCAAATAATTGTTTCCAGATATCTAAAAGCTTTTCTTCTGTTTCTGTCGTTGCCTTTGAAAATCGGATAACCGCAGTTTCTTCTTTAAAATCTTCCCGCAATTGCTTCCTGTTAATCTTCCCATTGGACAATGTTGGGAGCTGCTCCATGAAATGATAGTTCTGTGGAACCATATACTCCGGCAGTTTTTCTGACAGATATTCCCTTAGTGCTCCATTATGATAGGACAGGACAGACGCCTGCTGTCTGCTGCAGCATATACATCTTCCATATCTCTCTGTCACAGCACAGTCTTCGCCCAATCCTGCCTCTGATAAACATTCTCTCCACAGCAGGCAATCCGGGGTAACCAGCCCTGCTTCTTTTCTCTTGTCCCGAATATCCGCAAAACCATTTTCCAAAAAAGCCGCTGTAAGTTCCTGAAGGTATGTCCTTACCACAAGGTCAGTCATCAGCAATATTCCGTTTGGCTTCAGTAATTCCGCTACTTTCTTTACCGCATCCGCAGCATCAATATTTCTATGTAAAGCATTTACCGATATCACAACGTCATAACTATGCAAGGACATCTGCTGCTTATCCATGCCTTCTTCCAGATTCAGCATCTCAAACTCGACTCTCTCATATCCCGCAAGTTCTTTCTCTGCTTCCTGCAGAAAATATTTTGAAGAATCCGCATATGTATAAGCCGCGCTTACATCTTCCAGTGCATTCAAAAACTGTCTTGTAATTGCAGTGTCCCTTGTACCAATTTCTATAATCTGGAGTGGCTCTTTTCTGCGTTCTTCTGCCAGAAGCCTTAATCCCTGCACCAGTCTTTCCACTGTTTCCTCGCAGCCCGGAATCCTCCGAAGCAGCATATTCGGAGCCAAAGCCGGCTCTTTCTGGTAGAATACGTCCAGCGGAACTTCATTCCCAGTAACCATATGCTTCAGATACGGCTTCAGTTTATTAAAATACGTTTCCGTATCTCCAGCTTTTTCCGGTACAGCCACTTCCTTCCCGGTACGCGATAGTCTGCCGTCCTCTTCTCTCAGGATTCCTTCCTTCTTTAAAACTTCCAACCATCTTGCCACAGTATTCTTCTGTGTTTCCGTAATGCTCCCTTTTTCAAAAATTTCCTTCTGCGAAAGAACTTCCTTCTCTGATACAAAAATGCCTAACTCTATGAGTGTCTCCAGCATAAGCTGTACACATCTCTGGTCTGCATAGGCAAGGAAATTTTTGTATGCTGTCTTCCGTTCCTGCTGCATCTGCCAATTGCTGACATCATCCTTCAGTTCTTTCCAGCCCCCACCAAAGATATCTGTGCCGTACAAATACGTTGTAACTTTAGAATCTTCCTGTATCGGCGCTCCGATATAAGCAGCCAGCGTTTTATTGCCATGACCATCACTAACTGTATCAACAACTGCATGAGCCACACCCGGAAACTCCTGAATCGCATGTTCAATTTCTCCCAATTCAATCCTGTGTCCGCGAATCTTTACCTGATGGTCTTTTCTTCCCAAAAATTCAATTGTCTCATCATCCCAGATTCTTCCGAGATCGCCGGTCCGATACCATCTTCCATACTGATCTGTGATAAATTTCTGCCCCGTAAGCGCAGAATCTCCCCTATATCCTTTTGCTACACCAAAACCGCCAATCCAGAGTTCGCCTTCTGCCCAGTAAGGGCAATCCCTTCCATACTCATCCACAACACGATATGCCTGATATCTGAGTGGCTTTCCATAAGGAATAGATTTCCAGTTTTTCGGCATCGGCAGGGTAACATTCTGATAATTGGACCAGATACTTGCCTCTGTAGCTCCTCCCATAGCGACAAACTGGCAATCCTCTGTCCATGCCGCAACCCTCTGCGGGAGATCCATCCCAATCCAATCTCCAGAAAGCATAACCGCCCTGATCGGCAGTTTCTGTTTCATGGATTCCGCCCGTATCAAAAGCATATCCAGAAGCACCGGCACTGAATTCCAAACGGTAATCTGATATTTCAACACTTGTTCCAGCCAGTAATCCGCATTCCTTCTCTCCTGCTCTGGAAGCAATACCAATGTTCCTCCTGCGCCTAAAATTCCAAAAACATCATATACCGACAGGTCAAAATCCATAGCTGATACAGCCAGCGCCCGATCTGCACTTGTCACATGGTACTTTTCATTAATATCCTGAACCGTATTCCATGCGCTTTCATGCGCAATCTCTACACCCTTCGGAACACCTGTAGAGCCTGACGTCATGATGATATAGGCGCTGTCCTTCGGCGACACCTCTGGCAGTCTCACATTTTCCTGTCCCTCTTCCATACCCTCCATCACAAGGATTTCCGTACCTTCCGGCCAGTCCAGTTTTTCGGATAATTCCCGATTCGTGACCACATAGCGGACTCCCGTCTTCTCATGGATTAACGCTCTCCGATCTTTAGGCTGGCTTAAGCTGACCGGAAGGTATGAATTCCCGGAAAGCAAAATTCCTAATGCCGCCTCGATCTGTTCTATCCCGCGCGGCAGGGTAAGTGCAACCGGGACTCCCTTAATATCCTTTTCTGAAATTCCTGCCGCCACTGCTGTTGCCCGTGTTTTTAATTCCCCATAGGATACCGACCTTCCGCTTCCCGCATCAATAAGCGCAATATCTTCCGGGCAAACTTCCGCATGGTTCATAACAGCCCAATGCAGGCATTCCACACGCTCCGGCACTCCTGTACGCGCTGTATCTTCAATTTCTCTTTTTCTTTTTTCAGGAAGCACATCAAATCGCTGATTCCAGTCCTTCTTTCCCAATTCATGCAGAAGATTCTCAAAACACTCCAGCATATCCGGGATCATATTCTCCGGGAATAACTTATCCACGCTGTCCCATGTAAGCTGTACGCCATTTTCATCTTCATAACTCTGGAAGTCATTCCACACCTGCGGCGTTTGGGAAATCATATAGGAAAACTGTCCCAGTTCTTTCCGGAACGTATCATTTACCAACGGCGTTCCCAGATTGCAGGCAAAAACAACCGGCGCCACTGCCCATGCGTCTCCATACATCTGTGCAAGGTCTCTCTGGACTTGCACGCCGGAATATGCCGTATACTTCATATCCTCATGAAGCTGCTTCTGGATTCTGTCTAGCAATTCTGCAAACGTCGGATTCCCTTCGCAGTCAATCTCCAGCAATAACAGTGTAGTGAAATCTGCTATCACGTCTTCCAATCCCTGCTGCTCTGTTTTCCGGTTAAAAAATGGAATATTAATAAGGAAACGATGATTCCTGCTCCACCGTTCCAAAACCGTCGCATATGCAGTAAGAAGAACCATTGCCGGAGTTGTCTGGTATTTTTTTGCCCGCATTTGCAAATGATCCCATTCTTCCTTTTCGATTCTCACAATCCTGCGGTTGAACACCGTTTTTTCCACTTCTTGCGGACGTTTTGCCAATGGAAGGTCAGGGCCTTTTGGCAAATGCTCTAAACGATTCTTCCAGTATTTTTCTGCGTTTTTCCGTTCCTCCCCTTCTTCCTGTTTCTGCCGTTCCAGATAGGAAGCAAAATTCCACCCTTTTGATTCTTTCGGCAGGTTTTCCCCTCGGTAAGCAGATGCCAAATCCCTCAATAATATCTGCAGACTCTGTACATCAGCAACCAGAAGCGCCATGTCCACATGAAGGCGTGCCTTATTTTCAGGAAAAAGCGTAAGCTCTATTCCTGCTACTTCACCTTCCTCAATCTTTAACTTCCGATGGGATAAACGTTCTCTGACAGATACTGCCATTGCCTCTGCTTCCTCAGATGACATCCGTGAAAAATCATGAACCTTTATTTTTTCGCAATACGGCTTATCCAGGATTTTCTGTGTCCCGTCTTCCAGAAAGCAGGCACGCAGCATGGGATGATGATACTGCAGCACATTCCATGCTTTTTCCAGACGCTCCGGATCTATATTTCCCCCATCAAACTCTAAATACGCATGACAGTCTATTCCTCCAAGAGCCTGTTCTTCATCCCTGCCAACCCAATATGCATACTGTACGTCTGTTAAAGGAAACGGCTGTTTCATATCCTTTTCCGGCGTTATCTTAGATTCTTGCGCCCGTTTTTTGCCCGCTTTTTTCTTCATGCTGCGCTGGATCAGCGCCCACCAGCCTTCAAGGGTAGGATTTTCCATCAATGAACCGAATGAAACCTTAACCCCCTGTTTTCTCCACTGGTTTACCAGACGCATGATCGTCAGGGACGAAAGCCCAAGCTCCAGCAGATTTTCGGAATCCCCCAAATCTCTGGCTACCGGCAGCTTTTGTTTGATCTGTTCCTTTATCTCTATATATTCCATGATTCTGTCTCCTTCTATTTTTCCTGTGCCATCCGTTCTAATGCTTTCTTATCTATTTTTCCTACGCTGGTCAGTGGCCATGTCTCTACCCGTTCTATCTGATCCGGCATTTTATACGCCGCAACGCCTATTTCCCGCAGGAACCTGTGGATTTCCTGTAAATCGATCCCGGCTTCATCATCGGTCACAAGGAATGCAGATATCCGGTTTCCAAGGGTTTCATCCGGAACGCCGACAACGGCTGCCTCTTTGATTTTCGAATGCCTGCAAAGGTAAGCTTCAATCTCTGAAGGCATGATCTTTTCTCCGGCGCGGTTAATCTGCTCTTTGATCCTCCCGCCCAAACGTAACCTTCCGTCTTTCGTCCACATAGCTTTATCGCCCGTCCGGTAAAATCCGTCCGGCGTAAAGCTCTTTTTATTCGCTTCCTCCGCCATATAATAACCATCAATCGTATACGGGCCTCTGGATAATAATTCCCCAAAAACTCCTTCCGGTACGGCCTTATCTTCTTCATCCACAATCTTCACTTCATCCGCAGGAGACACCGGAGTTCCCTGGCATCTTGCAATCAGGGAACCTTCATCCTCCGGGCTAGTAAAGGACAGTAGCCCCTCCGCCGTACCAAATACCTGCATCAGTTTACACGGCCATTCTTCAATGATCTTATCCGCAAGGGAATCTTCCAGCATTGCGCCGCCTACCTGCAAAATCCGCAGGCTGGATATATCAAAATCTTCATCCCATTCCAGCATTTCCATGCACACAGTAACCATAGCAGGAACCAATGCCGTTATCGTGACACCTTCCTCTGTAATTGCGTCAAGGATATCATCCGGGCTGGTCGCAGACGCAAGCACAACTTTTCCTCCCACGTCCAGCGTGCCTAAAAGCCCCGGGCAGCATAATGGGAAATTATGAGCTACCGGAAGAGACGCCAGATAAACGTCACTGCTATCCAGGCGGCATCTCTTCGCGGACATGCGGGCATTATACATATAATCCGTATGGGTGCGCGGAATCAGTTTCGGAACCCCTGTCGTCCCGCCGGACAGCAAAAGCACCGCCGTTTCATACCCATCCACAGCCGGAAATGCTCCATTTTCTCCACACGTTTCCGCAATCATTCCACTGATATCCCCGGATTCGCTATCTACAAATATATGCCGGATACATGAATATTTCTCTTTCATCGCATTTGCCATCGGCACATATGAAAATCCCAGATATTTCTCCACCACAATATAAGCGGCCGGCTTTGCCAGTTCAATAATTCCTTCCAGTTCCGCCTCCCTGTGGGCCGGCAGCATCATGATCGGCACCGCCCCTATCTTGGAAAGCGCAAAAAACACGACCACAAAAGAAATCCTGTTCGGAAGCTGTACAAGCACTTTGTCTCCCTTTAAAATCCCTTTACGCAGAAAAGCTGTCGCAAGACAATCTGCTTTTTGCTTTAATTCCATATAACTGATCTCGTCTTCGCTGTCCGTGACCGCAGTTCTTTCTCCATATTTTTCCGCCCACTTATCAAGCTGTTCTCCAAAACTACATCTCTCCCAACCTTCCAGATACTCATATTTGCTCATATCTTTCTTATAACCCATTTGATTTATCTCCTTTCTTATGCACCGCCACATACGCAGCATATCCTTTGATCCTGACCGGATACAGGAACCAGCCCTGATCATTCCTGCCTTTTTCTATAATTTCCCCGTTTCTGACAGAGAAGAAATCCATTCCTCTTCCTAATCCAATACCGAGTGCTTTTACATACGCTTCTTTGGCCGCCCAGTACTGGAAAAACAAAGCCGATCCTTCCTTTATTACATCTTCCGCTTCTTCTTCCGTATAAAAATTCCCGGCTATCTCCCAGTAATCCGGACATCCCGCCATTTCCTGCACATCCACTCCGATGTCCATTCCAACAGCGAATCCCGCTAGTATGAATTCTCCCGAATGCGAAATATTAAAATCTACGGTCTGCTTTCCTGCAATCTTTTTATGATAAGGCTTGCCCCGTTCACTGACAGAAAAATCAATCGTTTCCACATCTAAATATCTTTTCAAGAGAAGCCGCACGACAACCTTCCCGGCTATATAACGCATCCTGTCTTCCGAAAAGCGGAATCTTCCGACCTGCTCCGATTCCTGCCCACTCAGGATATATTCATGGTTCACCCAGAAATCTGTCATTTCCGGCCAGCAGATGCACCATATATGTATCTCATTTTCACGGATACAAAGTTTGCCTGCCGCCAGAAATTCCTTCGCTCCATACCGTTTAATCTCCATCTTTTATTCCCGGCAGGCGCCTTATAACTTCACTTATTACTTCGTCTTCGTAATCCCGCAAATAAAAATGTCCTCCCGGAAATATCCGGTAGCTAAAATCATTATCCGTATACTTTCCCCATTCGCAGATTGCGCTCTCATCCGCTTCGCCATCCTTTTCTCCGCCAAATGCAGCGATAGGCGCATGCAGTACTATTCCCGTCTTGTCATAATATGTTTCATCCATGGTAAAATCTGCCCGTAGCATAGGCAGAAAGAAATCCAATAATTCCTGATTCTCCAGTATCTCTTTTGGCGTCCCCTCAAATCTTCCCAGTTCCCTCTTAAACTCTTCATCCGGAAGATGATAGATCGGATTCGGCTCCGGAATACTGGGAATCCGGCTACCGGAAATAAACAGACAGCTCGCTGTATATCCGACCGCTTCCAATCTCTTTTCCAGCTCATAGGCAATCTTACCGCCCATACTGTGCCCCCATAAGGCATACGGTCCATCCACAACCTCTCTTACTGCCTCTTCCAGATCATCTAACATAACCGGCATATCTATATACGGCTTCTCCATGATCCGTTCTTCCCTTCCCGGAAGCTGAACCAGACATACCGTTACTTTTCCCTGCATCTTTTTCGCCCACTGGTTATAAGCAGAAGCGCCGCCCCCCGCAAACGGCAGACAAAACAAAGTTATTTTCTCTTTGTTAATATTTTCTGTATTTTTTATCAACTTCAAATTCACTTTTATGTTCCTCTTGCATCATGTTCTTTTTTATTCTGTTTATTATCATTTTGTGATATGCTTTTCCCAAGCATTTCTTATTCCTATCCAGGATTAGTTGACTCTAACTCTTTGTCAAAAAAAATTTTTGATCCATCCCAATATTAAACCGGACGCCAAAACAATATGCGCTACCATAATCCCGTTTACGACCAGGAAATATCCGGTTACAGAAAAAACACCTGCTATCGCGCATTCAATAATTAAAATTGCCCTCGCGCGCATACCATAAACTTTCTTTTCTTTCTCATCCAGTTTCTTACTGCTGGCATCCACCGGTGCCATAACAAATATGACTCCAACTGCAGCAAGCCATATGATCCGTATTTGCCACATCACAGCCGAACCAGACGCCAGATACTGACCGCACAGAAGGACAAGGATACTGGAAACAACCATGCAGCTCCCTGCTTTTTCTAAATGAATCCCTCCGGCATACTGCCTTAGAACAGTAAAGGGCAATAAAAAGACTAGCATCTCCAGCCAATTCCCCGTTACAATGCCAAGTATGACAATGATAAGGTATATCGCCACCCTGCCCAGCAGTACGCCGTAAGCATATTCATACAGCCTGCGGTCTTTCTCTTCAAGAATCCCGTTCCTGTTTTGCACTTCAAAAAGCCAGCCGGTAGTTTTTTTCCACACTAGAATTTCCTCATTTTCTTAACTTCTTCCGGCTCTTCTTCCTGATAGTACAGCCAGTTGCACGCCAGATTTGCCGTATATGCCGTCAGGCAGAGTGCAAGACAGTTTACAACTCCAAGTACTTTGATACCCAAGCTTTTTCTGATTGTTTTTTTCATAGTTACATGCCTCCATTTTTTTCCGATAGTTTACACAAAAATCGCCCTTTTTTCAATTACCGTGGCAAAAACGGTAACTTTTTGGGCGATTTTTGCACATCTTTATTTTATTGTAAAGATCAGCTTAACAGAGAACTCCTGTTCTCCGACCTCCACTCTCATAATTCCAGCATACTTTTTAACCAGTTTTCCAACCGTATGCAGTCCGATCCCGTGACTGTCTGCATCTCTTTTGGTGCTTATGTACCGGTCCTTGTCCTTTAACAGTGGAACAACATACCCGTTGCAAAATTCCATAACAAGGAAATGTTCCTCATTTCCCATATACATCCTGCATTCCACATATCGGCCATCTTTTGTCTTTTCTGCCGCTTCCAGTGCGTTATCCAAAAGATTACCTACGATTGAGATCATATCCAGTTCTTCCAGAAAGTCCAGCCTGAGATCATTACCCAGCGTAATCTTATAGGAAATATTCTTAGATTCCGCAAGGAATTTCCTTTCGCACAGGATGCTGTTCAAGATCGGGTGTTCGCAATACACACCTTTTTGAAGGCTCTGAATCCGGACACCTAAATGTTCCATAATCTCCTTAACCTCTTGATTTTCTCCTTCTTCCATCAAACCGGCTACTGTACAAATAAATTTATTTATATCGTGTAAGAATGCCCTGTTATCCTCATTGACCTTATTCATATACTGTAAATTAGCAATCTCCGCCCTGCTTTTCTGGTAAAGCCGGTCCATCTTCTTCACTTCTTCTGATTTCTCTACAAACCGGTCAAACACTGAGAAAATGAAGATATTCGTCAATAGCAGCAGCGAAGCTCCTACCGGAACCATAACCCTGTTCATTCCTTCAAAAGAAATATTTGAATAAAACACACATCCTAATATAATGATCGTAGCGGTTGGCAGCATGAGCAGCACAGTAAAAGTTTTATTCTCAATCGTCAGATAATTCCTTTTTCTCGTTACCTGATTAATGCATTTAATAAACAGAAATGTCATGGTACTCATTAGTAGTAGCGCTAATGTTTTTTCTATTTCCGTCCCAAAACCCTCAGATGCACCAGTCACGCCATACGCATTCGTAAGCGTTGCAAAGAGAAATTCAGGAATAATTGCCAGCACATAATAGCAGCATACTATAACCAGCTTCTTCCATATATTTCCCCGGAACACAACCATTGACACAATCATATACGTTACCGGAATCATTACCATATTAAATACTGAGGATTCCAAGTGGTTGATTCCGAGCATTATCAGTGCTACGACAAAATATATGAGAAATTTTCCCCAAAAGTTTTCTCTTCTGTATGGAAGCATGTTCTTTTCCAGATCTTCCAACAGATACATCTGAAGAAGGCAGATCAAAAAATCTCTTACTATCATACCATGCCGTTCCTTTCCCCAAGAAACATGATCAGAGCGTCAGCAAACTGACCTTTTCTCGACCTTGAAACATTCAATTGGATTCCCATCTGTAGCAGCCCACATTCTTTTCCAATCCTTCCACTTTCGCCAGATTTACAATATAACTGTTATGTGCATACTCAAATCCCCTTCCGGCCAGACGTTCATATAAATCGCCTAAAGATTCCTTACAATGCATCTCATCTATCTCCCCCTGCCTAGCAACGTATATAGAGCAACCCCTTTTCGCCAGACAGATATATAAAATGTCTTCCGTATAGATACGAATTACTCTTCCCGCTGATGTAACCGTCACGGAAGAATCTCCACAGTGCAATTTTACTTTTGATAAAATTGCAGGGATTTCCCTTTTTAGACTTCTGTCATGCAAGTCTTTCATAATATACCGGAACGGCTGCCCAATATTGATGCTGTCTGAAGTCGGTTCAAAGTATCCGGAGCAGAACACCAATATCGCTGCCCTATTGTATTCCCTCAGCTTCAGTACCGATTTATTCCCATCCAATCCGGGCATACGCATATCCATAAAGACCAAATCATGCAAAATATCAGCATTTTTCAGTAGTTCCTTTCCTGACTCGTATTCATAAAACCGTATCTCGCTCTTAGGAAGAATCCCTTCCGTTTCTATAACCTTCTCTATTTTCTCCCTGTAATTTTTATCATCATCGCAAATTGCTATTTTATACATCTATGTCCTCCTAAGTTAGTTTCCTCTAACCCTCTTTCATAAAAAATCCATCCTGCAGAATCTGAATCCTATGAGCATTTACTCTTCCTATAGTTCGGGTTCCAAATCTGCAAAGATGGGATCAGCAAAAAATTCCTGTATTGTGACATCCAATCCATCGCATATCTTTTTTATTGTAACTACGCCAGCATTCTTACTCTGACCATACAAAATATTCTTTAATGTTGAAGGAGGAACGCCAGAACATACCGCCGCCTCATTCACTGTGATATCTTTCTGATTAATCAGATCGTTTAAACGATATATGACCGCTGTTTTTATATCCACGGTATCGACCACCTTTTTTTCTTCTATTTTATATAAATCGGCTTTAAAAGGTCGCCCATATATAGTCTTTTTGATCTATATACGATATTTTTTTAACAGTTTTTCTTATTCTAGCAGAAATCCGCTAAATTTCTATATTTTATTAGATACATGAAACCCTGTGAGAACATTTCTGATCCTACGCAGGGTTTTCCACTTTGTTATAAAATTTTTATATTTTGCAGTATGCTGGATCGGAGTTATCATTCAACTTTCCTTCTGCTGCCGATTGTAAAAACATATTTTTACGAATAAATATTCAGCAGTTCTTCCGGAGAAAGCAGTGTAATCCAAAAGGAAAGAAAATCCTTTTTATTCCTTGTCACAATCGCATCACACTGATTCTCCTTCGTACAAGTTGCAAGTAGGCAGTCTTCAAAATCAGATACTCTCTGCAAATAAGCAGGCAGCACATCTTCGTTCGTCACTGTCAGCACTTTTGCTATGTCCAAAACGGAGCCAAGTGCCTTTCTATAAATTTATACCGTTCTTACATCCCGATCAGCTCCTCTCTCCAGCTCATCTTTTCCCTGCTTTTCTTGGATTTTTCTCTTATTGATTTCCAGTCGTTCATGAATAGATGGCTTCTTTGCCTTCGTAGTTGCTTTATTCTTTTCTGTTTGCATACTCGAAACTACCTTTTTCACAGCTTTGTCATTATCCCCTTTTGTCACATTCGCTGCTCTTGACGCTTCTACTCTGCTGTCCTGCTTTTCTGCAACCTGCCGTTCCTGCTTTTCCTGCACACTTTTTTCTTCCAGACTGCAAAAGCTCTGCAAATATGGCAGCACATGGTTCTGCATATCGGTCAGATCTTCCATACACTTCTGAAACTCTTCATTTCCCTTGTTTTTCAGATAACCAATCCAGCTTTCATCCGTAAGTTTCAGTTCATTTTGGAGTTTCAGCTGACTTAAAATACCGCCATTTCCTGTTCCAATATCTATTTTCCCTTTGAAATGTTGCAGCATTTTATCGCCTTTTTCCGCATAATATATAGTAAAAAACATCTGGGCTGTTACCATCGGCTCATCCGTCCTCGGATTACGGTCTGCGTACCATTCCTTATCCTTCTGTGCAGTACGGGAATCCAGATCTGAGAGCTTCTGACAGCGTGGTTCCATCAGCTCTCGCTTTTCACAGTAATTCACATACACCATCGGCTCTGTTTCTTTGGATATATCTGGTTCGTAGGATTTCAGCCGTTCCAGCAAAACACCTGCCCACACGGACTGCTCACAGTCTTCTTCAATCACATCCTTCAGAAAGGAAATATAAGAACCAACATTTCCACTTTGCAGATCCAGCATGACTTCCTGTATGGTATCCTGCCCTGGCTCTACATGGTCCCGATAGTCATACGGATCGAAGTCTTCCGCAATCTCATCCAATGCTGCTGCCAGTTCTTCTGTTGTCATTTTTTTCGGATACATTGCCTCACGCACATCCTGAATCGGGATATATTTATAATCAGGCAATGCTTTATGAATCTTCTCCAAACCTTCACGCACCACCGGCTGATCTTTTAAAAACCGCACATTATCCAAGAAGTCGCCGTGTATCGTTGTTCCCATTACAATCAACAGTTCTGTTTCATCAAACAAGCTATCCTCCGGATCACGATAAATAATCCCCATTCCACTGCCTTTATAAGCATTTTCCGGATCTTCTCTGTACTTCTCATAGATTGCTGCGATTTCTTTCACATCTGTGCTTTTCTCATAAGCTCCCATATCATGAATTTCATCACATTCTGCAGCATAATATTCCAGATAAGCTTCTTTCTTAGGCGGCATATTATTGAGTACATTATCAATCATGTTATAATTGGCCTCTTCCAGTTCCTCCACCTTTGCCAATGGCTTATATTCGCCCTGGCTTTTCTGAATCTCTGCCATTACAGCTTCATCCATTTCTTCTACTTTTTCCATCAACTGATCATAATCCCCACGGATGCGTTCTCCCGTCCAGCCTTCGTCTTCCAAAAGTTCCTCCGCCGCTTCTTCAATAGAAATTTCATCATTCTCATAAATGCCACCATCCATCAAGCGGAAATCTTCATCGTAAAAGGAATAATCATATCCTTCTTCTGTTCTCTGAATAGCAAAATATCGTTCTCCTACCTCATATGCCAGTTCACTAAGAACCTGTTCTTCCAGATTCAGGAAAGAATCCAGCTGTTCAAAACTGATACTGTCTACAAAATGAGCAGTTACCTTTTTCCCGTCATTCAGAACTATGATATCACTGACAGACAGGGAATGCCCACGGAAGTCTTCCGGTCTGTCAATGTTGAACTTTTCAAAAATATCATCCAGTGACATATTTCCTGATAATTCACCAACATAGACCAGCTTATAATCTTCTTTTTTTATCTGCATACCATGACTTTCAATAAAACTCATATTCATAAATGCATAGTTTTCTCCCGGTAAATCATCCCGAATCTGATAAATTCCAAATGTCCTTCTTGTTCCTAACAACAGATTTGCTTCTTTCAAAGATTGAATCTGTGGATATTTCTGCATTTCCCATTCCAGGTTACGGAAACGCTCCAGTTCTGTCATAGACATCTGATAATGCTCCGGTCCTCGTTCAATTTCCATGCGTTCTGTGACATACATAGGTGATGAAAAATTAGTGATCAGATAGATATCTGCTCCTGCATCGTATAATTTCAGTGCTTCTTCCTGCTCAATGACACTCATAGGCTCCTGAAATGCTCCTAAATTTTCTTCTGCATAATCTAGGTTGTTATCTTTTATCCGTTCCCACATCTGCGATTCCATTCCAAACAAACCGTCATGTGCCTGTATCATTTCTTTACTCGCATATTCACCTTTACTGCCAGCACTGCCAAGACAATAAATCTTAGAACCCATTCTGTGATAATCCAAAGCTGCTTCTTTTCTAAGTGGCACCATATCTTCTTCCATATATCCATAGTCACGTAATTCCAGCTTACCTATGGTTGGATCTGGCAGTTCCTGAATATCCATTCTTGCGTCATCCAGCAAATCCTCTACACCTTCTGAATCTGCCTGGCTCACTGCATCTGCCAGATTTCTTACCAAAGCCCTAACTTTCTCTTTCTCGCCGATCAGATTCGCATATTCAAAAAGCTGTTCTTTTACATCTGTTGATATTTCTATACCTCTACTCTCTGCCTGATTGATCTGTTCCTGCGTATATTCCTGCATTTTCTGCGTTTCTCTACCTATTATCCTGTTTCTTGCCATATAAGTTCCTCCTGTATTCTGAAAAATGGCATAACCCACAGAACATATTTTCTGTCAGATTATGCCATCTTCCTTGTTTTCTTATTCCAGACCAAAGTCCCGTTTTCTGTTATCCTTGCCAGTTTCACTTTCCCGCTGACTCTTTTCTTTACAAATCTGCAGTTTTTCATGGATAGAACCACGTGCCGGTCTTTCTTCTTTCTCATCTGATTCAGATACCTCTGCTTCTGCATCTTCCCGTTCATCCATATTGAGCAATGCATTTAGCTCTGACAGTCGCTCCAGTTTCTGGTTCAACTCCTCTTCTTTTGGAA
Organism: Ruminococcus sp. B05; assembly: GCF_003628495.1. Lineage (NCBI taxonomy): Bacteria > Bacillati > Bacillota > Clostridia > Eubacteriales > Oscillospiraceae > Ruminococcus > Ruminococcus sp. B05. The sequence goes on from NZ_RBZR01000019.1 coordinate 42,415, forward strand.
ATGGCTTTCCCACTTCTTCTTTCGCATTTGCCATCTGTTCATACACTGTTTCCAATCTTTGTTGTGCTTCTGAAAGCTTCTCTGGATAACTGTCCAACAGATTGTTGATACGGGTAATATTTCCAAGTGCATCTGCTCCAAGATGAACTTTCGAGACAGCCTCATGTTTGACAGATAATATAAATTCTTTACTCCATCCATCAAACTGAATCCTCATATTGAATCCCTGATAGTTTCCGATATCCATCGCAGCATCTACAGTTTTAATATCTTTACATACCGCCAGAAGTGCCGCTCCTGCCTCTTTCTTTTCTGTGAACACTTTGCCACCAATCTCCATAGTAAACTGCTCTGGATCTGTGCTTTTATGCTCAGAATAATGAGCGATGTCTGCCTTGTAGCTGTCAATGATTTCTGTCAGTTTTGCAATCTGTTGTGGAAAATTCCTTGCAATATCATCTTCCAGGCGGTACTGGTTATTCATGTGGTTGGCTTTTAAAAGTTTTAATTTTGCCACATCAACATCCAATGCCATCTTCTCTTTTACTGCTGGATTTCCGGTTGCAAGAGCTTTGACCTCTGCATAGGAAAGTGCCGCTTCGTCCACATCTTCACAGCTTCGCACAGGTGCTTTACTGGTCATAATCTGAGAAATGAATTTCTGCTTGTTCTCAATCAACTGCCACATGTAGCTGTCAAATGTGGATTCTGTTACATATCGGAAGATATGAACCTTTTTATTATGATTTCCCTGGCGGATAATACGCCCTTCTCTCTGTTCCAAGTCAGATGGTTTCCAACCAATATCCAGATGATGCAACGCAATCAGACGATCCTGCACATTGGTCCCGGCACCCATCTTTGCTGTTGAGCCAATCAAAAAACGAACCTGCCCGGATTTCACTTTTCCAAACAGCTCCGTCTTCTTTGCTTCTGTATTTGCATCATGAATAAAAGCAATCTCTTTTTCCGGTACACCTTTTTCCATCAATTTCTGCTTCAAGTCATCATAAACATTGAAGCTGCCATCGCCTTTCGGGGTACTCAAGTCACAGAAAATCAATTGTGCAGATTTCTGTGCTGCCGTGCCTTTCCAGATCTCATAACTTTTCTCTGCACAGACTGATATTTTGCTTTCTGGATTATCTGGCAATAATTCGTTCACCAAACGCTGATCCAATGCCAATTTTCTTCCATCGTTGGTAATTTTCAGCATATTATCAACCGAAGCATCTACCCCTCCGTTTCTGACAACTTCTGCACGTTCCCCCAGACTTTCTACGATTTCTTTCTGCTGTTCCGTTGGTTTCAGCACCACTGTTTCATATTCCGCCTCTGGCACAGGAAGCTTTAACTGATCGGAAGTCTTGATATCTGCAATCTCCTTAAACATATTCATCAGTTCCGGAATATTATAAAATCTTGCAAATCTTGACTTTGCACGGTAGCCTGTTCCTTCTGGTGCAAGCTCAATGCTCGTGACTACCTCGCCAAAGGTGGAGGCCCAGGAATCAAACAGTCCAAGTCCCATATTTTGTAATTTGCTGTTCTGCAGATACCTCTGCATAACATATAATTCCGTCATGCTGTTGCTAATCGGTGTGCCCGTAGCAAAGGTAATGCCTTTTCCTCCGGTAATCTCATCCAGATACTGACATTTATTAAACATATCCGCCGACTTCTGTGCTTCATTCTGTGCAATCCCGGCTACATTTCTCATTTTTGTATAAAGAAATGCGTTTTTATAACTGTGTGCTTCATCTACATATAAATGATCCACTCCCAGTTCTTCAAACGTAACTACCTGATCTTTTTTCTCTTTCTGATTCAGTTTCTCCAGCCTTGTCTGCAATGTTTTTCTTGTCTTTTCAATCTGTTTGACGGTATAACGTCCACCATCCTGTTCATACCTTGCACTCTGGATTGCCATTTCCAGATCATCAATCTGCCTCTGAAGCATGGCTTCCTGTTTCTCATCAGAGATTGGAATACGCTCAAACTGGGAATGACCAATAATAACAGCATCGTAATTTCCCATAGCGATTCTGGCACAGAACTTCTTTCGATTTGCCGGTTCAAAATCCTTTTTCGTTGCTACCAGAATGTTCGCCCCTGGATATAACTGCAGGAATTCTGCTCCCCACTGCTCCGTCAAATGGTTTGGAACTACAAAGAGGTTTTTCTGAGATAATCCCAGACGTTTGCTCTCCATTGCCGCCGCTACCATTTCGTAAGTCTTCCCAGCTCCTACTACATGTGCCAGAAGCACATTATCACCGTATAGCTGATGTGCGACTGCATTTTTCTGATGCGGTCGAAGTTCTATTTCCGGATTCATTCCTGGGAAAGTCAGATGACTTCCATCGTATTCACGGGGACGGATACTATTAAAACGTTCATTGTACACGCTTACCAGTCTTTCTCTCCTCTGCTGATCCTTAAAAATCCAATCTTGGAATGCAGCCTTCAAAGCATCCTGCTTTTGTGATGCCAACATAGTTTCTTTTTTATTCAAAACTCGCACTTCATCCCCATTGTCATTTACGACTTTATCATAGATTCTAACATCTTTTAGATTCAAGGTATCTTCCAGAATCCGGTAGGCATTTGCTCTCTCCGTTCCATACGTTGCATAGGCAAACGCATTTCTTGGACTGTCGGCGTTCTTTCCTGTAATCCTCCACTCACCATTTATCTCAGAGAATTTTACCTGTATTTCCTTCTGCGCAAGATACCTCGGCGTATGAAGCAGTTCCACCATAAACTCCTGATAATCCGAAGGTTCAATCCAGGTGGCTCCAATACGCACTTCAATCTCCGATGCTTCCAGATCTCTCGGCTGAACTGCCTCCAATGCACGGACATTCGGTGTGAATTCTGGATGATTCTCTGCAAAAGTTCTCGCTGTATTTAATTTATCCCTAACATTTCCGGACAGATATTCATCTCCACTTTCCCACTGGTCTGTCAGTGGATTTTTGAAGATAACTCCAACCAGCTCTTCTGTGATTTTCTCTTCGGTCTTTCCGGTCAACTGTGCCATATATGGGAGATCTACTTTAGCCTTTTCATTTAGGGACAAAGCAAGTGCTTCTGTGGCTGTCTCCACACTTGTCACAGCGACCGCCTTTTTAATGGTTCGTTTGGTAAACATGTCCGCTTTCCGCTTCAATGTTCCATCTTCATTCAAGTCTTCCAGGGAACACAGCAGACAATAAGAAGAGTCATCAGAAAATGCACGTTTGTTAGCATTACTTCCAATAACTCCATACTTTGCTGTGTAGGTATCATACACCTGATTCAGTTTTTTCTGCTGTTTCTGGATTTCTTCGTCTGTGACAAATTCTTCCATCTGCATGGCGATCAGTTCACGAACGGTATCACGGATTGCAACCATGCCTTTTACACGTTCTGCAGTGGCTGCAGACATTTTCACCTGATTCATCAAAGAATTGACACGGTAATATACCTGATCATCTACCACCGTATAGCTGTAATTTCGAACATTCGGATCTGCCGGAATACTCTCTGGCATCTCATCCAGTTCTGCCTCTATATCTACTGCCGCTACCATGCTTCCCTTGATGTGTTTTACAGCTTCTTGTAACTGTAATTCCAGATCAGCTCCTTCCATTGGAGCACAGGTTGTTTCCATACCATACGGACCGGACACTTCTTTCATCTCACCAAGAATCAATCCCGGATGCTGAACAAAATACTTGTTAATGGTAATCCCATTTGCATCACTCTCCAAATTCACCCAGTCTGGCATCTCTTTTGTGAAACTCTCACGCTTCTGGAAAAACAAAATATCAGCACTGACTTCTGTTCCTGCATTTGCCTTAAAAGCTGTGTTCGGCAGTCGGATTGCCCCCAGCAAGTCTGCACGCTCTGCCAAATATTTCCGGACTTCCGGTGATGCCTTGTCCATAGTTCCCTTTGTTGTGATCAACGCAGCTACACCACCTGGACGTAACTGATCTATAGTCTTGGCAAGAAAGTAATCATGAATCATAAAATTGTAGCGGTCATACTGACGGTCATTGACCTTATATGCACCGAATGGCACATTTCCGATTGCCACGTCAAAGAAATCATTGGGATAATCCGTCTTCTCAAAGCCTTTGATCTGGATATTGGCATCTGGATAGAGAAGTTTAGCAATTCTGCCACTGATGCTGTCCAGTTCCACTCCATAGAGTTTGGACTGGTTTAGATTCTCTGGAAGCTTTCCAAAGAAGTTCCCGACTCCCATAGATGGCTCCAGGATATTTCCCTTTGTAAATCCCAGATTCTTCAACACCTGATACATACTTTCAATCACAATCGGCTGTGTATAATGAGCATTTAATGTGGAAGCTCTGGCTGCAGCATATTCTTCCGGTGTAAGGACGGTCTTTAATTCCAGATATTCTGTCTCCCATGCAGATTTTGTCTCATCAAATGCAACTGCAAGACCTCCCCAGCCAACGTACCTGGATAAGATTTCCTGTTCTTCCGGTGTTGCATTGCGATTCTCATCCTCACATTTCTTTAACAACTGGATAGCCATGATATTGGCACGGAACTTTTCTTTTGCTGTACCCTGTCCAAGCTCATCATCTGTGATGCGGAAGTTCGTTGCTGGAATCGTTTCTGATATTCCGTTAATCTCTTCCAAAGATTCTTTTTCTTCCGATACCTCAACTTCTCCAGATAATTCTTTTTCTTTTTTATCATAATCTGTCCACACACGTTGAGAAATAGCAGTAAAATACAAGGACTCTTCCTCCATAATTTCTTCCCTGATTTCCCGTAATTCATCTAAAGTATCCGCATTTACAGTTTTGTTGTGATAATGATAATAAAGTACTTCTTGTCCGAGTTTTACATCCAGACGTTCCAATTCTTGTGTTGACATTCGATTCCAAATATCATCTTTTTCCGTATGAATCGTGAAACCTTCTCCATCATCATGATATTCTAATGTGTATTGAAGTCGATTCGCTTCTCCCTTAACTTTGCAATCAAAATCGTGGATTTTTGTTCTGGTACCAGACATATATTCTGAATCAACTAATCGCAAATCAGTTATATCTTCCGCTGTCAAAGTATCCTGCTCCAGCTGTTCTCCTAACATCTGCTGTGCTTCTTCCAAATCTGCCAGTCTTTGTGCTTCCTGTCGTTCTTCGTACTTTTCCATTTCTTCCGGTGACAAATAATCATCTGTGCGGATTAACTGGCGAACACGTTCTGCAACCTTGTTCCACTTTAATAAAACTTCTACCTCTGGACTGCCAATTTTCCCTTTTGCAAGTTTTAATCCTTTTGCATCATGGGATGCGTCGGAAGCATCTGCTCCTGGTATTCCGGGTGAGGAACCACCTGTTCCATACTCATTTTTCAGGAACTCAGCTGCATCTTTCATATCATGATGTTCCATGAAATACTCATAGATTCGGTTACGTCCTCCTGCAGTAATGCCGCCTCTTCTTAACACTGCGTCAATTTCATCCTGTGTGATAAAGGATAGTGCCGGACGTTCGACCGTAAATTTCTGGTCTACCCAGGAACGCTCCCTCTGAAGATCCTGAAAGCGTTGGAAATATTCCGGATTATGCTGAATCTCCCAGCGGTGATAATCTCCCGGATTCTCATCCATATATTTCTGCAGCCATTCAAAACGATAGACAATCGCATCTGCTTCCTCTTGATCTGTCCATGCTCCACTCACTACATCCTGCCAGTCTGAATATGATTGTTTCTTTTCCCAGTTTCTGCAAGTATCCCGAAAATGAAGTGCAAGAAGATTGGTCATTTCTTCCTGCTCCTGTTCAATGGCATTATTGGAAATCAAATTATCCACGTAATTTCCATCCTCATACATATCCCGAATTCTGTTCGCTGCTTCTTCCCACGTAACCATGCGGTCAAAGTTTCTTCTGGCAGAGTCCCCTCGCCGGATACGGATACCATCATTGTCATACCAGATACTGATTTTCTGACCATCTATGGTAAATCCTTTGCCACCAGTTCCATATTCATCTTTCAGAAAACTCCGCATTTCTTCATTATCCAGACCTTCAATCAGTCTTGCTGTAATATGAAACAGTGTATTTTTCTGTCCGCTTCCCGTGCGGAGAATATCATTTACCACTTCATCGGAAATAAGAAAAGCGGCTGGCTGTTCCAATGCAGCTGCCGCTTTCCTTATTTCTCCTAACTGTTCCTCTTCTGTTGGGAACAGACTTAACTGTAAATAATCTCCTGAATCACCAGCTCCTCTGCCTGTGCCTTGATCTGGTTCATGTGTCTGGTCCATGCCATCCCGTCTGCCATTTTGTCCGGTGCCGGATCTTTCTCCAGAAGTTCGTTCATCAGGTCGTCTACTCTCTGTCTTGCCTGGCTGTCGATCTCCATCAGATGACTGTCCAGACGGTTCTGCAGTGTCAGAATGTTGAACCTGGCTACCTTGTGATTTCTCAGATACTCTTTCCGCATCATTCCGTACTTGCCGATGGTTCCTCTCGTCTCTTCCAGGCTGATATCTGGAATCTGATACTCTCCGTTCTGGCTGTAACTGATCTCTCTCATAGTCTGTTTCCTCCTTTTTTTCTTCTCTATCTTCTGTGTTATCTGTATTACTTTCACGAATTAACGTGTTAAATTCATTATAGACTACTTCTTTTTCTTTTGCAACCGTTTTCAGGTCATTTTCCAGATCATTCAATACATACCGTCCAATCTGCATCAGGACTGGTCTGCTGATCTCGTTGACTGCACTTCCCAGATGTCCTAATATTTTCAGCTGATTGAAGTCCGTTATATGCCGAAAATCCTCTGCATCCAGATATTCCTGTGCATCCAGTCCACACCGGTTTAGTAATACATACCAGACACTATTGGTCATCAGTTCCCGAAATTCGACTTCCTGATTCTGTTCGTCCAGTTCTTCCAGAAATGTCCCTGTTACGTCCAGTCTCAGTTCTTCCAATGCATCTGGAAGCCATTCTTGCATACTCTCCTTCGCTGCCTGATGCAGACTTTCAGCAAGTCCTCCTTCTGTATCTTCCAGTGATAACTGCTCCTGCAGATAATCTGCCACCAGCTGTTCTCCTTCCACCGGAAGATTCCATAACTGAGGATCCTTTCCAAGATTCCGCACTTTATAAGTGTCCTGCACATCAAATACATACCGAAGTTTCGTTTTCGGTCCGGAAGTATTGTCAATCAAGGCAATCCCTTTGGATCCCTTTTTGATCCAGCGGTACATCTTCTGATTCCAGATTTCCATGGATGCTACGGCAGTTGCTTCCGGTCGCTGTGCATAAATTAAAAGCTGTTCTGGAAAAGTGTATTTGTACAGTCTGGATGCAGTGTTTAGGAACCGCATCCATTCCTGCGGACTGGCAGCTACATCTTTTGCCACCTCTTCCGTCAGCTGTTCCATTGCATATAATTTATTTGCCATGCGCTACTCCTTTTCATAAAATCAGGGACTGCTTAGCACAGTCCCCTTAAAATCATCGTTGTTACTCTTTATAATGCTGTGGCAAGCTCTTTTGACTTATTCTTTGGCACTTTGTCTCCCTCTTTTGCCTTGATTTCTGCCTTAGCTTTTTCCAGTCTTCCATGGATTCCACCTTTTACTTCCGCTTTTTCGGCTGCTTTTTCTTTCTCCAAACGAGCTTCCCTACGCTCAGCATTTTCCATAACTGCCGTTTTCCCATCACAAAACTGAACTTTATCGGAAAGCTGCTCCTGTCTCTCCACCTTTGTCTCATTGACTTCCTGTACCATCGCATTTAATTCCGGAACCTGAAAAATGCCGTTATCAGGAAGAATCAGCACTTCATGAATGGAAGATGGGATGACAAAGTAATCACTTCCCAGGCATTCCCCAATCTGTTTACGAATATCTTCCTGCAGTAACAGGGAAGCTCCATTCATCTTAGCTTTGTTTGTCAGACAGAACATTGGGTTTTCCATGGCTTCCATATCCATTTTTTCATTCAGCAGGTTTTCTGGTTCTTCACCAAAAATCATAGATTTGATAATCTCATTCATATCCATAAGTGTGACACCACGTTTTCGGTCTGCCACCATCGCATCCGCTTGAATCTGTTCGGCAGATACTCCCCACTCGTTCATCAGAGAAACAGTTACCGGAATACTGCTGATCCCTTCTCCATTTTCCTCCAGATTTACTGCATAATAAGCTGCAAAATCTCCGTGTTCTGTGACTACTTTATCTGCAAGAAGATCGGTATTCCATTCCTTATCACAAATTCTCATCTGTAATTTGTCCTTCATCTTTTCATAATCCAGAATATCTGGAACTCCCATATCAAAAAATTCTGCTTTTCCCTGTGCCTCAATACGCATATCAGCCACATCGCCAACACAAGAGTCTACATCTTTTCCATGGATATATTCCTGGTAGAGGGAATCCAGATAGACTGTCGGTACGATTCTCTGATCTCCGTTTGGAATCGTAATACCTGTCAACTTCAAACCGTTGTTTTTTTCTACTTCCTGAAGTTTAATTTCTGCGTCCTTATAAGACTCTGGCAGATACTCCTTTACATTGTCTTTGACATATTCATAAAATTCTTTTCTGTTCATCATACGCTTTTACCCCTTTCTGATCATGTGATGGTTCATTCTTTTTCTGCTGACCATCTGCTCGGCTTTCTTCTGATAAGCCATCATTCTCTTTACTGTTTTCTCCTGGTTTTTTCGTGCTTCCTGTCTTTTTTCCATTGCTTTCATCATAGTTTTCTGTTCCTTTCTGTGATTTTTTTGTATGAAAAAGGGAGCCTCACATAGAAGCTCCCAATCATAACCGTTGGTTTTAGTTTCCTTATTTCCTTTTCCTGCTGATATAAAGTCCTGCCATACCTCCTGTGGAGATTACAAGAAGCAAGATTGGCAGCCAGATATTCGTGCTGTCACCTGTTTTCGGTGCGTTTGATACCTTTGTCTCTTCATGGGACTGTGGTATATCCGGTGTGTTCGGTGTTTCTGGAACTTCCGGTTTCTCATTTGTCAGATTAAAGGTAACTTCTACAACCGGTGTACTGTCATCTGCATAGGCAAATGTCACTTCATGCTTGGTCTGATCCAGTGTGTATCCGTCCAGTGTTTTTGTTTCCACCAGATAATACTTGATTGCTGTATCATATTTGCCGTTCTTAAATGTGGCAATCTCATACAGCTTACTTTCTGCATGACCGGCAGCGTCTGTCTTTAAGGTTTCCAGTACCTTTCCTTTGCTGTCACGGAGTTCAAATTCTACCCCTTTTAGCGGTTCTCCTGATGATTTATCTGTCTTATTGAGAATCACTTTTCCCTTGGCAGTATCATCTTTCATAGCCACTTTCTGGATTTCTCCGGTATCTTTCACCTCAAATGTCACATCGGCTGTCAGGAGATATCCTTTCGCTGCCTGCTCTTCACGTAAGGTATATTTACCGATTGGCAGTTTTTCGATATAGTGTGCTTCCTCTGTAGAAGTCCAGCTCTCTACTACCTGATCGTCCTTATCGAGAATCGTCAGTTTCGCACCCGGAATCTCAGTTTCTCCTGTGATATCCGTCTTACTGATCTGCACTTTTGTCACATCATCTTTCATTTCATGCTTCTGAATTTCTGCTGTATTTTCTACTGTAAAGGTAATACTTTCTGCAGTGACATATCCATCTGCCGGTTTTGTCTCTGTTATGGTGTATTCCTTACCAACAACCAGTTCTTTAATCACATGGGATTCTTCCGTAGAAGTCCATTCATCCACTGTATTGCCATCTGAATCCATCACTTTCAGGTGTGCACCTGGAAGTTCTTTGCCTGTTGTCAGGTCTGTTTTGGTCAGCTCCACTGTGGTTGGCTGATTTTCAAAAGTAAAGTCGTAGCTTACTTCTGCCTGGTCTTCTCCGGCATATTCAAAGGTAAATTCCTGTACTTCTTCTGTTGTAACAAATCCGTCCGGCGCAAAGATCTCTTTCACATAGTATTTTCCGTCTACCGGAAGATCTGCCGTAAAAGTAATCTGTCCTTTTTCATCCGTTACCCTCTGCTCGATCAGACTGTCTTTCTCAAGGAGTACCTCGCCCTTTGCATTTTTGATATCTTCACTGGTATAAAGACCGAAGACACCACCTGCAAGGACACGTTCTGTATCTTTTTCTTTCTTCAGAACCGTAACCTTTACTTTCTGACGGGCATTCTGCCATTTCTCATCATAAGTGATGACTGGTGTGTCCTGATCACGGTAGGAAAGATCAACATATCTCGGCTCTTTGTCCAGCACATAACCATGGGCAGTTTTTACTTCCTTCACATAGTACTTGCCAGCCGGTAGATCTCCCATCTGTGCAATACCATTGGAATCTGTGGTAATGGTTCCCACTTTTTCATCTGCTTTGAAATAATCTTCACTGACACCATCTGCCGCTTTGATGTCTTCCGCAGCAAATACATCGAACGTCACATCTGAAAGGCTTCCGGTTACATATTCAAAGAGATGCTCCACAGTACCTTTTACCTGATCCAGAAGTGTTACCTTATCCAAAAACTCTCCATTTTTGTTGATGATTAGAAGTCCTGTTGGAACTTCATCTTTCATCTCTACTTTCTGAATCTCGGCAGTATCTTTCAGCGTGAACTTCACATCCGTTGCTTTCAGATATCCATAAGGTGCCATTTCCTCACGAAGAGTGTATTCCTCTCCAACTGTCAGTCGTTTGATCACATGTGGCTGATCTTTTACAGAAGTCCACTGATCCACAACATTTCCTTCTTTATCAAGAACGGTGAGTTTTGCCCCATCCAGTTCCACACCTGTTGTTACATCAGATTTTGTGATTTCAACTGTTGTCGGCTGGTTCTTTTTCACTGTTTTCAGTTTTACTGTCTTCACATCCTGTCCCTGGTAAGAAGCATCCAGATTCAGAACTTCATCAGAGGATACAAATCCCGCTGGTGCTTTTAACTCTTTCACATAATACTGTCCAAGTGGCAGATCCAGCGTACATGTTGCAAGACCATCGTTATCAGAAGTCATTTCCTGTAAGAGTGTGTCTGCTTTCACGATCACTTTTCCATCCGCCTTGATATCCGCTTTGTTATAGATACCAAAGACAGCTCCCGCCACGGTTGCACCATTCTCTGCATCCTGTTTTTCTACCTGGATTGCAACTTTCTGTCGGTCATCGCCAACCGTCACTTCCTGTTCGATCACAGGTGTATCCTGATCTGCATAGACAAATGCGACACCTGATCTGTCATGGTTCAGGACAAATCCTTCCGGTGCAGTCTTTTCTACTACATAGTAAGAACCAAGTGGCAGGTTATCAGCAACTGCTTTTCCGTCTTCCCCGGTCGTTACCGTTGTTACCAGTGCATCTTTTGCATAGATCAGCTGTCTGTTTCCGTTTTCATCTTTCTGATAATCCGGTGTATAGATATTTTCAGCTGCATAGACATGAAATGATGCACCCTTCAGGTATCTTTCTTCATAAACAAAATCCTTCTTGTATCCGGTCAGCATCTCACCTTTTTTATAGATCGTCAGCTTTCCTTTTACCGGATGGTTCTCGTAATCTACCGTAATAATGGCATCTCCACTCTCAGAATCCATCTGGTATGCTGTGTTAGCATCCACCGCAATCTCTACATAATTCTTATTAATCGTGTACCCTTCCGGTGCATTGACTTCCTCAATCCGGTAATGTCCGATCTTCAGATTCTTCGGCATGATCAGATATCCCTGGCTGTCCGTAAAATAGGACTTGTGAGTGGTTGTCACAGGGTAAGTTGTTACCTGTTCCACATACTTTTTGTTATCCAGGTCATATACCTTAAATTCTGTTCCGGCAATCAATACGGATTTCTTTGTTTCATCGTCTTTTTTCACAATTTTCAGTTTTGCCTTAAACTCTTCATCCAGAAGCACTCGCCAGATCTGCGGCTCATTTGGATGATGCTCTGTGATATTTACTTCAAAATCATCGACTGGCTTGTAATTATGCGGTGTTGTAGTTTCACGCACGATATAGCTTCCAAATGGTAATGGAATACTGCAGGCATACCCTTTTTCATCTGTGAAAATCTCAGTTGCTCCATTCTCTCCGCTCACTACTGGTTTGGCAGAATCAAAATCATAGCTTCCATCTGCTTTCTTTGTAAGGGAAGATTTCAGATAAACTGTAAATCCAGCTCCGGATAACAGATCTGCATCGGTCTTTCCATTGTTGGCTGCTTTGATGATCTGGAATGGCTGCTTGATGACCTGCTCACTGGAAGTGCACTCTCTTTTTACTTCTGCTGTCATATCTCCTTCATAACTGCACGTAAGATCATGCTCTTCTGCATCTGCCAGGTATCCGGTCGGCGGAGTAATCTCTTTGACATAATATTTGCCAAGATATAAGCCATTTACAGAAGCCTGTCCTTTGTCATCTGTTGTAAGAGAAGTTACCTGCTCTCCTGCTTTATAAATAGTTCCCGTTGCTCCATCCGGGTGCACGATATCTTCACGGGCATACAGACCATAAACTGCACCTTTCAGTGTGGCATCTCCCTGTGGTACTGCTTTTCCTGTTTCTTTATCAACTTTGAATAAATTGATCTTTGCTGTCACACGGTCATTGCTGAAGGTATGGGCAAATGATACGGTTGCTTCTTTATCATTGGTGTAAGAAAACTTGAACGTATACACATCTTCTGTATTTCTTACATAGCCTTCCGGCGCCTGATCTTCTTTTACAGAATAGGAATATCCAATCGGAAGATCTGCTGTGAATTTTGCAGTTCCATCTGCTCCAGTAGTTGCTTTCTCAATCAGTGTTCCTTTTTTCACAACAACGGTTCCGTCTGCATTTCTAATATCATCGGATGCATACAGAGCAAAAATACCGCCATTCAGTGGTTTCTTTGTATCTTTATCCTGTTTTACTACGGAAACATCTGCTTTCTGTCTTTCGTTGTTAAAAGTCACATCTGCAAATACAACTTCTTTATTCTGTCCGGCATAAGTCAGAGTCACTGGCTTTTCTTCGCTGCCGTTATAGAAATTGTCCGGTGCTTTTGCTTCTTTCACCACATAGCTTCCAAGATGCAGGTTCTTCAGTGTAACAGAACCATTCTCTCCCGTAGTCAGATTATCTTTTACCAGGTCACCTTTACTGTACACTTTTGTGCCATAAGCAGTTACGATATCTGCCCCGGCATACACGTTATACACTGCATTTTTCTGTCTGCGGTTTTCATACTGGAATACCGTTCCATTTTCACTGACATCTGCTCCGGTAAGAACCTGTCCTTCTTTGTAAATAGTAAGCTCTGCCAGCTGTTCCTTATTTTCCACAGTTACCGATGAGGTTTTACTTGCTACCAGTTTTACATTTGTTGCCGTTGCATTTACTACATATCCCTGTGGTGCTGTGATCTCTTTCAGATAAACAGTATCCTGTGTCTTGATGATCGTAACAGAAGATTTTCCATTCTTATCTGTTGCCGGCATCTGAGTGATCAGCTTTGTACAAGCCTCATCGCTGTATACACCGAATACTGCACCTGCAAGATTAACATCCGCTGTATCGTCTTTCTTTACGATTTCGATCGTAGCCTGTTCAATCCAGGACACCTTTAAGCTTACATATTTTTCATCAGCGACACCTTCTCCAAATACAAATGCCAGATCCTGAACACTTGCATTCGTAGTCAGTTTATATGCTGAGTAATCTTTTGTAATACTTCCCTTCATTTTTGCAGAAAAAGTAGCATTTACATCTTTTGTCTGTGTCAGAGGCGCTGAAAGATAAAACGTGGTTCCTCCACCAATTGTTACGCTTGCACCTGCCGCACTTACATTTCCAGTAGATACATTATGGAGCTTTACTCCTTTTGGTAAGTCCATTGTGATTTTCTGCTGGGAAGATGCGTTGAACTGAATGTTCTCCGTTCTCTGAACATTTCCATCTACATAAGCTTTTACATCCGGCTTTGAAAATGACATCGCTACATCTGGTATTTCCGGCTTATTCACACAATAATTATAGAGTTCCTTTGCCAAATCCTCTCCTGTAGCATTTGTTCCGTAAAATGCATCACTACTTCCGTTGGCATATGATGCAGCCATGTGAATAATGATGAATCTTTTTCCTTCTGAGAAATCCGTGTGTTTATTAGCGAAAAAACTTTCGCTTCCTGCGGCGTCTGTACCGTAATAACACACTTTTGCTAACGTCTGATTGTCTCCAATCTTTGTGATTATATAATTTCCAGATCCTGGTCCAGGTTTTGCTGGCTGTACACAATACGCAGTTGCTCTGACGCTTCCGTAGCTGATATAGTACGGCTCTGTCAGATAGGTTCCAAGATTATAATCTGCATATCTATACAGAGGTCCTTTTTCAATCGTTACCTGCTGTGTAGTTCTTGCTGAATAAGCCGAAACTGCTTCAAATGTTGCAATCTCTCCCTCTTCCATAGAATCAAGATCCACACCTTCGTCTCCTGCCTGTTCCAAAACATCGTGAAGCTCTAACCCTGATTCTTCATCATAGGTATCCTGATTCTGTGCCTGCTCTACTAAATCATCAAATTCATCAGCATCAATATCGGTAATTTCCGAGTCTGCTTCGGAATCCTCCGCTTCCTCTGTCTGCTGTTCACTGCCAGCTGTTTCGGATTCGGTTACTGCTTCACTCCCTGCAGTTTCTGTCTGCGTTTCTGTTTCTTTCTCACGCACAATCAGTTTTCGGCTGATCTGATACTTCGGATGCTCCTGATTTACCGGTTCCACATAATAGACCGCTTTGTAAGTGTCCGCACGATCTGTCGTAAAATCCTCATTCTTGTCGTTTTTTGCTTCCTCAAATGTGACTTTGACCTTGATATCATCCTTGATTTCCAGTCCTGTGTAATCTGATTTCACATCAAATACACTGCCTGTTTCAATTTCATAATCTTTGGCAGTCACCACCTCATCTTCATCCAGAAGATCTTTCACTTCCTCATAAAGTGGCGGTTTTTCCTCCGGCTGGATCTCCGCTGCATATGCAGTCATCGGAGATAACACTGTACTTAGCATTGTCATGCCTGCCAGCAAGCCAGATACTACTTTTCTAAAATTACCTTTTTTCTTCATGCTAAGGTCCTCTCTTTCATATATTTGTGGCAATTGTTCAGAGCCACTATTTTTTTATAAAACAGACAGTCCTTAGACTGCCTGCAATACAATACTTATCGTTGTGGAAAAATCAGATTGAACTGCACATTTCCCTCGCCGGGATCAATCATTTCCACAGTTGCTTCATACTGTCTCCCTGTTTTTCTGGATACCAGATCCTTATAATGGATTTTTCCTTTAGACAGGAACTTCTTTGCTGCCGCCTTATCCATCTTTTTCCCCTGGCTTGCAAGGAATTTATCATTCTTCCATAAGGTAAAAGCACAGTTCCGGT
This sequence comes from Ruminococcus sp. B05, assembly GCF_003628495.1. Taxonomy (NCBI): domain Bacteria; kingdom Bacillati; phylum Bacillota; class Clostridia; order Eubacteriales; family Oscillospiraceae; genus Ruminococcus; species Ruminococcus sp. B05. The sequence continues at coordinate 57,861 of NZ_RBZR01000019.1, forward strand.
CGGAACAGTAAAAGTTTACTTTTCCTTCCCTGACATCAGCTCCACATCGGGGACATTTGCCAATGACTTCCCCTTTTGCTTTTCCCTGAAACTGCTCTTTCTTTTCTTCTGAAATAGCCTGATATCTGGCAACCAGTTCCTGCATCAGCTCTGTAATCCCATTTAGGAATTCATCTGCTGTCTCTGTATTCTGGGCAATGTGATTCAATGCCATTTCCCACTCTGCTGTCATCTTCGGAGATTTAATCTCATCCGGCAAAACCGTAATCAGTACATTGCCATCATCTGTCGGCACCAGATCTTTCTTTTCCCTTTTCACAAAACCAGACTGAATCAGTTTTTCAATGATTGCTGCCCTTGTTGCCGGAGTACCAAGTCCTTTCTTTTCCGTATCTTCGGTCAGTTCTTCATTCCCAGCACGTTCCATCGCAGAAAGCAGGGTATCTTCTGTGTACTGTTTCGGTGGCTGTGTAAAATGCTCCGATACAAAAGAATCACAAGGACCGTAATGCTTACCTGCCCAGATATCCAGCTCCGGCTCTTCTTTCTCACTCTTTACGCCAAAGAACTGTTTCATTTTATTTTCGATTGCCTTGAATCCTTCCTGCTTTGTTTTCTTTGCCGTGAGATAAAACGTATGATAATTACAGGTAATCTGGCTTTTATGGCTTTCATAAATATAAGGATCTGCAGTTGCTGTCAGTACCCTGGCACTGATCAGATACAAAATCTTGCGGTTTCGCTCTTTCAGTTTACCTATATCTGCCTTTGCTACTTCCATGGTCGGGATAATTGCATGGTGATCAGATACTTTCTTTGAATTTAATACCTTACTCACGTCCGGTTGATATTCCAGGCTTTCAGCATAAGGCATTTCCCCAAGTAACATTTGAATCAGAGTTTCTGTGCTTTCTCCCATCTCATCTGTCAGATACTGGCTGTCTGTTCTCGGATAAGTGACAAGCTTCTGCTCATACATCTCCTGCACTGCATCCAATGTCTGCTGTGCGGTATAGCCAAACATTCTGTTAGCTTCCCTCTGAAGGGTGGTCAGATCATAAAGCTTCGGAGGGCGGACTGTTTTCTCTTTCACATCATCCTTTTCCACTTCGCACATCCGCTCCAGGCAGTCCGCAGCCACTTTATCTGCATCCTCTTTTTTCTGAAAATGCTCTGTAACTGCATCCATATCATCAAACTTGATATGAGCCATATAATATTTTTCTTTGGTAAATTCCTTGATCTTCTGATTTCGATCCACGATCATGGCAAGTGTTGGTGTCTGCACTCTTCCGACTTTCAGATTCTGGTTATACAGAACGGAAAAAAGACGGCTCGCATTGATTCCCACCAGCCAGTCTGCCTTTGCCCTGCAAAGTGCTGACTGATAGAGACTGTCATAACACGAACCGTCTTTTAATGACGCAAATCCATCTTTAATTGCCTGTTCTTCCATGGAAGAAATCCAGAGCCGCTTCATCGGCTTTTTGCATCCTGCCTGCTCATACACCAGACGAAAGATTAACTCTCCTTCACGTCCTGCATCAGTAGCACAGATCACTTCATCTACATTGGAATCTCTCATCAGTTTTTTCAAGATTCCGTACTGCTTCTTTGTTCCATCCAAAACCTTGTGTCTCCAGCATTCCGGCACAATCGGCAGATCTTCATATCTCCATTTTTTATATTTTTCATCGTATTCCGATGCATCGCATAATCCAACTAGATGTCCTACGCACCAGGAAACGATATAACCGTTTCCCTCCACGTAGCCATCTTTTCTTGTTCTGGCTCCCAGTACCGAAGCCAGTGCCATCGCAACCGATGGCTTTTCTGCAATCACTAATTTCATTTACTCCTACTCCTCTTCTTCATCTTCCAGTACATCATCATTGAAATCTTCATCTCTCAGGATTTCCGGTTCTGCACTTTCTTCCTGCTCATCTGCATCGTCTACTTCCCGTTTTTCTGACTCTGAATCTTCGGATTCATCTTCATCCTCTTCCATCTCATCCTCGTCATCATATTCATGCTTTGGTTTATAGACTTTGAAGTAATATCCTCCTGCCGCAGCTCCGACTGCTACCAGCGCAATCAGAAGATACGTTCCAAATGGGCTTTTATCTTCTGGCATCTGGATTTCATCCTCCACCTTATCTTTCTCATCTGTCTCTGTCGTTTCCGGTTTTTCTTCCTCTGCTTTTTTCTCTGGTTCTGCATAAACCGTATCCACTTCCGGAAGTGTCACTGAATCAGAAAGTGTGAAGTTCATCAGATCTTTCTCACTGACTTCTGTAAGGAAATACACATTATCCTGAGATTTTGAATTGTCAATAATCAAATAGAAAATCTTACCACTCTTCGTTGAAATGGTATAAAACTCTTTTGTGCCTTCCGTAGCTGTTTTGGTAACGGCTTCTGCCGTCTCGCCTTCTTTATTAAGCTGTTCCTCAATACCTGTTACTGTCCGATCATCCACGGTTCCTTTTGCATCTGTCGGCTCAGAAGCCTGTGCATCCTGCGGAAGCGGAGAAGTCGTAGTTTTCTCAGTCCCCGTTGCATCTGCACTGGTCGTAGTTGCCATTGCACCATTGCTGTCCCTGGAAGATTTCTGTTTTTCTGCCTGCTTCTTTGCCCATTCATAGTAAGGATTCTGCAACACATACTTTTCAGAAGTATTTCCAGCACCATCTGTTACCGTAATCTCAATCTGTTTTGTAGTAAAATCTTTCTGTGTCAGTTGCACTCTCAGCATTCCATCCTTCAAGTCTGTATAAGTGGTGCCATTGACGGTTACCGCAGTAATCCCGGATACTGTATCATTCCCCTGAATCGTCAGCACACCATCTGTCAGGGAAGCAGAGAGTGTCGGCTTTTCCGTGTCATAACACTTAATAGAGCGATTCTGCTCATAGACCTTCCCCTCACCATCTGTCACACGCACATACACTGTCTGGTTTCCAGTGATCGTGATACTTCCGCTTCCGGTTACATCCTGCCAGCTTCCATCTTTTCCTGCTTTTGCTTCAATCTTTGCTATTGAGAAACCTTCCGGCATATGGCTGGCATCTACCGTAACAGCAATGGTTGTTTCACCCTGTTTCCAGCCATCCGGTTTCTCAATCGTAATCGCAGGTGTGGTATTCTCAGCTGCATAAGCAGTCTGTGTCTGGAGCAAAGGTGTTGTCAGGCAAAGAAATGTCGTTGCTGCAAGCAAGCTCTTTTTTACCCTGCTTTTAGTAATTGTTCTCTTCTTCTGTTTCATTTTTTCCAGATTCATCATCGGCTTTTGTTTCCTCCTTCTGTATTTCTACCCTGCCGGGCAATTCATTTTTCATTCTCTTTTTGAAAGCTTCCAATTCCGGAATACTCATATCCATTGCACGGATAATTTTTACAATTTCCAGATTTTCTGCTTCTGTTTTTGCAATCTCCGCAGCCTTGAAACGCTTTAAGTCTGCTTCATATCTGGCTTTGGATGCTTCCATTTTTTCCTTGGCTTTCTCATAATCTGCCGTTGCTTTTTCAAGACTTTTCATCGCTTCTCCTTTCCGGACGGCTGATGCAGCCGCCCTTTTTTCTTACCATCGTCCAAATCCATAGAAATGGCTCTGCCAGTATGGAGAATTGATGGACGTATACTGCACCGGATGTCCACAATGGATCATCTGACCATTGCCTACATAGATTCCGATATGCGTTACCGGCTCCCCTGCGTCGTAAGTTCCAGTAAAGAAAATCAAATCTCCCGGCTGTGCCTCCGACTGGGATACTGGTGTACAAATGTTGTACAGTCCCTGTGCAGTCAATCTTCCTGTATTCCTTACACCAGAGTTTGTCAGGCAGTAACTTACAAATCCAGAACAATCAAATCCACTTGGAGAATATCCACCCCACACATACGGTGTTCCCAGATATCTCGCTGCTTCGTTCAACAAACGCTGTGCCGCTTCACTGGTGTATTCATTGCCGCCAAAGCCTGTCCCTTCTCCAGTTTCCAGATAAAAGATCGGGTTTAAGCGCTCTCCATTTTTCAGAAGTTCAATATGAAGATGGCTTCCTGTAGAATTTCCAGTATTTCCTACAAGACCAATCTCATCACCTTTCGTGACGGATGCACCTGCAGATACACTCCGGCTGCTTAAATGTGCATACCGCAGTTCATAGCCTTTACTGTCCTTAATCACAACATAATTGCCATAGCTATCGTTATAAGCAGAAGTTGTAACCGTTCCGGTCAGCCCTGCCATTACTTTCGTTCCCTCCGGTGCTCCGATATCCATACCATTATGAAGCTGATTTGCTCCTGAAATTGGATGAATCCGATATCCATAATAACTTGTCACACTGGAATACCAGTTAAAATCAACCGGTGTCGCAAACATCTGTAAATTGCCTTTCGTATCGTTATAGGCACTGAACAGTTCTTTCTGAAAAAATCTCAGCCTGTCCTGACAGATCAACATCAGATTTCCACTGTTTAAGGTGACATTCAGCACATCTACATCTCTTGTCCTGGTCACTTCCACTTCCTGGCTTCCATTATCATCTGCCAGATAACATTCCCAGGTCTTATGCCCATGTGCGGATGCCGCCGCATGATTATCATAGTAAACGTCAAACTGTACACCGTATCTTGCGAAAGCTCCGGTATCTTCTACCGTATATTCGACACCATTCATGACCACCTTTGTTCCCATTGGAACAAACGGATTGGAAGCATCTACCGCTAAGGTATGATTAGCAGTTGGGTATACTCCACTGGCAGTCGGGCCTCCGCTCCAAATACCACAACAGATTGGACAGTTACAATATCCGCTTGTTACAACCTGTCCCAACGATTCTCCAACTCTTACTGTTGCTGTCTCTGTCACAGTCTCATTGACTGCTTCAGTAGTCAGATGATATTGCTCTGCAAACAATGCATCCAGTTCAGGCTTGACCTGTTCAAAAGTAAACTCCTCATACTTTGCTGACAGATAACTGATCAGGATAAACGGATCATGCTCAATAGGCCCGATGTTATATCGGTATTCCTCATGTCCCGGTTCTTCAGACTCCATGTTGTTAATCCGCTCCTGCAGATTAGCTTCCAACTGTGTATAATACAGTTCCGCTTCCCGGATTGCCTGATCCGATGACAGATAACTGGTTCCCGTGTAAGTGATCACATTTTGTAAAAATACTGCAGAGCATGACGTGACATTCGTTATAATCAGAAACATCAATCCGATCAGAACTGCCACACTGATATACACCTTCCGGTTTTCTTTAAAGAAGTTGGTGACTTTGCCGCCAATCTTCTTGATATAATCAATCGTACCTTTTGTAGCTGTTCCTACTGTCTGTTCACTTCGTTTTGCTTTGGCATAATCCCGTTTGATCTGTTGCTTCTGAATCTGTTTTTTTAGCTTCTTCTGCTCCTGACGGGCTGCCGCCTGTGTCTGTTTCTCTGCCTGTCTCTCCAGTCTGCTTCTCTTTCTGGAAGCCCTCTGTTTCCTTTGTCTGGCACTTCTCTGTTCCAGCCGGTAAATACCTTCGCAGCCTTCTTCCAACTTATGGGCACCTTCTACTGCCGCATTATCGTCTTCATTTTTACTGATCTCACGGTGCAATGCTGCGGAAGTTGCACTTCCTGCTTTCTTAACAACAAAAGCTTTTTCTGTTTTCACAGATTCCCCTTCGCCAAACTTCAGGCGGGATTTCTTCTTTCCAGAACCCTCTCCTTCATTTGCCTGATAAACCTGTGCCTTCTTGGAATGCTGCTTTGCTTCCTTTTTCTTTCTTGCTTCCTCATAAGAAAACTTTTTGGCTTTTTCCTTCTGTTTCTGATGACGGAAATTGACTCCATCCGTATCCATCTGGTTCAATTTCTCCATATCTTTGTCATTTTTCACAGAAGCACCAGTCTCTTCATAAGCAAATTTCAGACGCTGTTTCTGCTTTGGTTTCTTACTTCCACCATTCTTCTTACTCCGGCTGTCTCCTCTGTTTTCTGAAAGATCCGCACGTTTTTCTTTCAGTCTCCCTGACTGGCTGGCTTCGGATTTTTCCGCAAATCTTGATTCTTTTCTGTTCACAGCACGGATTCTTTTCCGGTTTTGTTGCTTTCTATTTTGTCCAAAATCCTCACTTTGGTTCTCCGTTCGCATCAGTTCCGGTGCATCCCTGGATTTTTGCACAGAGGGACGGATATTTTTCCCACTTCGCTTAGACTGGCGGGGAGACTTATCCACAAGGTTTTCTGCTTTTTCCCCCTGTTTTATTCCCATCTGCACATCACTGACACGGTTACTGACACGAACAGAAGATTTATCCGTCAGGTTTTCTTCCACCAGACCATCTTTGGTCATCTTCTGGACTTTCTTATCCCTGACTTTCATTCTCTGTTCTGCCACTACTTACTCCTCCTTTTTCGGATACCCTTTCCCTGCCTGTAATAAACAGAGAAAAGCGATGCCAAATACAGCACCGCCACTAAAAGTTAATACATATGAAATTGCTCGTAACATTGTCTTCTCCTTTGATTTAACCTGCTTCGGAAGTTTCCTCTAAGCGGGTTGTCATGATTTTATAGAGGGAATTCTTCGGGAATCTGTCTACGAACGGGATAATGACATTTCCATAGAACAGAAGTCCTTCCCCCTCATTACTGTTGGTTACATAGGACAGCTGGGTTGGTGAGATATTCAGCTGTTTTGCAAGAATCTGCCTGTCTCCGGAAGCCTGGTTCAGCATATAAATAAAATCTGAATTTTCAAATATATTCTCTATTTCCCTGGAAGACAATAAATCCTTAATATTCTGGGTGATGCCCGTTGGGATACCACCCCATTTACGGAATCGCTTCCAAATCTCCACGCTGTAGGCTGCAGTCTGCTCTTCCTTCAAAAGAAGATGGAACTCATCCACATAGTATCTGGTGGACTTATGGGCAGAACGGTTCATCGTTACCCTGTTCCAGACCTGATCCTGGATTACGAGCATCCCAATCTTTTTCAGCTGTTTTCCCAATTCTTTGATGTCAAAGCAGACAATGCGGTTATTGATATCCACGTTTGTCTGATGGTTAAATACATTCAAAGAGCCTGTAACATAGATCTCTAATGAAGTAGCCAGCCGCTGTGCTTCCGGCTCTTCCTGTTTTCTCAGAAGGTTGTATAAGTCCTCCAGGATTGGCATCTTCTCCGGTATTGGATCGGCAAGGTATTCCTGATATACTAACCGCACACAACGGTCAATAATCGTTTTTTCTACCGGTTCCAATCCATTCTTTCCTCCAACAATCAGCTCACACAAAGACAGGATAAAATCTGCTTTCAATGACAGCGGATTATCTTCCTCAGAATAATTCAGGTTCAGATCCATTGGATTGATATACTGGTCAGATACCGGCGAAACTCTTACCACCTGCCCATGCAGCGCCTGCACAAGTGCCGAATATTCGGCTTCTGGATCACAGACAATGATATCGTCCTCCGTAATCAAAAAGCAGTTTGTAATTTCCCTCTTTGCTGAGAAGGACTTACCGGAACCTGGTGTACCAAGAATCAGTCCATTCGGGTTCTTCAGACGTTTCCGATCAACCATGATCATGTTGTTGGATAATGCATTCAATCCATAATAAAGAGCTTCCCCTTCCTGAAACAGTTCCTGTGTCGTAAATGGCACGAAGATCGCTGTTGAAGATGTGGTAAGCCCTCTCTGAATTTCAATTCGATTGACTCCAAGCGGAATACAGGACATGAGTGCTGCTTCCTGCTGATAATCCAGCTGTTTTAAGGAACAGTTATATTTCTGTGCGATCCCCTGCACCTGGAAAATATTATTATCCAGCTTCTGACGCTTCTTTGCGGTATTCATTACCAGAACTGTCACAAGGAACATTCTCTCATTTCTGGACTGCAGATCTTCCAGCAGATTCTTTGCCTCTTCGCCATAAGTCACAAGGTCCGATGGAAGCACGTCCATATCATAACCGGAACGTACCGCACGCTTCTGCTCTTCGATCTTCATCTTATCAAGATCAGAAATCTTACTCTTGATCATCTTGATTGCTGAACTCTGATCAATGGACTGGATATGAATGTTGACATTGATGCTGTCATCCACATCCAGAAAATCTGCAAGCATCCGGTCTGTCAGCTCCGGTGCAAGAATCTGAAGGTAACTCACACTTCCCATCGTTCTTCCCATCAAAAATGTCTGATTCTTGGAAAAGTTAAAGGAAGTCGGTGCAATAAAATCTTTGGTCTTTAATCCGGTTTCCGGAAGCATCTTGTACTGGAACTTAAATGGTTCAATCCGATCCTGGTTGAACACATGATACAGAATCTCCAGCCTTTCCAGTCCATTCAAAGAATGTGCCTGTGCTCCCAGAACCTTAAAGTTATTTAAGATATCTGTTTCGATTCTTTCAAGCCTTGGTCTTGCTACCTTCAGACTTTCTGCTTCAATTCCAAAAGTGATATACTTCGTCTTTACCAGACCATTATTTCCTTTGGAAAGCTGATTTTTCAGCATAGTACGGTATTCTTCACGAATGGCATTGAAGTCATCGTTCTGATCCGGAATATCAATACTTTTCTCAAATTCTGCCACATCCACCTGCTGATTGATAAAGGACAGCTGCACACTGATGGAAGAATCAAAGTAATTTAAGAAATCACAGTAATTCTCAAATATCGTGGTCTTATCCTCATTTAAAGCCAGCTGATAATTGATGTCATAAAACTGAATCGTCTTAGAGAAAAAGGTCTTTGTCACCTGGCAGATACCATCCTGCAGCATCCGAATATACGGAATGCTCTGCTGTGCAGTTGTAGGAATGCCTTTCTGTTTCCTGCGATCCCGTTCCTGTTTCTTCTTACGCTTTTCCTGTTCTCTTTCTTTTCTGCTTTTTTTGTTTCTTCTTTCCTGACGGTTTCTTTTTTCCGCCAGAGACAGACGCTCCTGCTGAGCCTCCTGCTTTGTCTTTTTTGCCATCCGGCACACCCTCCTTTTTTACAAGGGTGGAAATCTCCTGATAAAAATTTTCTGTCTTATATGGTCTTACCGCTGGACAGATAAACTTCTGTCGAATGATATTTGCCACCACTTTTTCAAAGGGAAGCCCGTCTTTTTCATACATTGCCATGAAGAAAAATGGAAGCATGATCGTTACCATCAGAATGGCAGCAATACTGGAACCGATTGGTTTTCTCATGAACAGATAAAACGGAATCCCCACAACTGCGGCAAGTGAAAAGAAAATCAGCTGCCGCTTTGTCAGATTTAACGCTACTTTTGTTTTGACCTTGGTAAGGTCTTTTGGTACTGGTACATACGCCATGGTATGCGCTCCTTTCCTGCCCGTTAATGGGCATTGAATATTGATTTGCTAAGGCTTCCGGTCTTGAATAATGAAAATGCAAGAATCACGGTATAAGCCGCTACTGAAAACATTGCTGCATGAAGGTCACTGGATATGGTCATTGCATTTACTAAAACTGCATAAATTCCCACACAGACCATCATGAAGAATCCCTGAAATGCCAGTGCGAACAAGCCTTTTAAATAGTTGTTTCCGATATTGCCCCATTCCTTATTGGTCATGGTGGCAAACGGAATTGGTGCTATGGAAGTATAAAGTAGGGTAAGAACCCAGCGCCTTACCATATCACTATGGCAGGTTTCCGAGAACTCCCCTCCGAACCGGACTTACACCTCTCGATGTATCCGGCTCTCCAGATGTCAGTCTAATTTCCCAGCGTGTA
>NZ_RBZR01000020.1:0-61462 GCF_003628495.1 Ruminococcus sp. B05
CCATAACGTCAAGTTAGTAAGACCCCTTGAAGACGACGAGGTAGATAGGGCAGAGGTGGAAGTGTGGTAACACATGGAGCTGACTGTTACTAATAGGTCGAGGGCATAACCAGAACAGGTGATAGGAACAAGATGGATGAAAAAACTTTGTATGCAGTTTTGAAGGTACATGATATACGGATATGGAATGAGAGACGCGCTTGAGAAGATTTCTTAAGCGCGTTTTAATATTAATTATGTTTGTACAGAATGCGTTGCTGTTCACAGGTACTGTGAACAGTAACCAGAATGCTTTTCTTTAACATTTTTTTACTTAAATTGCGTTTACAAAATTCTTGCATTATGTTATAAATAGATGAACTATAAAATAAGAAATAAGAAATAAGAAGGAGGCGAATTATATGGACAGTTGTGATAGTCGAAGTCGAAGTACATCTAACGATGGAAGAACACTTGGAATATCTTTCAAGTGTCTATAGGTGCGCCAATTATAATAATTATTAATCTAAGCCTTTTCCATCGTTACCAGAGTGTCACAACCGAAGCGTTGTACTGCATTTAGCGGTGGATTTTTTATGCCCTTTTTTGGGGAGAAGGAGGCTTAAGGTGAAAAAAGAAGTATTAAAAGAACCGATATATGTAGAAGAAATTGTTGATATTATCAGATCAGGATTATCAAATGAAGAGATAAAAGAAAAACTTGATGATTATCATGACAATGATATTGCACAGAGTTTAGAGTTGCTTAATAAGTCAGAAAGACTTCATCTTTACAATATACTTGGTTCTGAATGGATGTCGGAGATTATTTCATATGTTGAAGATCCCGATGATTATATTAAAGAATTAGGAATCTATAAGTTGGCAGAGATTATTAATGAAATGGATGCCGACGATGCGGTAGATCTTCTGGAAGATATTGATGAAAACGTAAAAGTTAAATTGAGATCGATACTTGATGAGGATGTACAGGCAGATATCAGATTGATCAATTCTTATGATGATGATGAAATAGGTAGTCTGATTACAACTAATTTTATATGCATTAAAGATAATCTTACAATACGTCAGGCAATGCATGAACTCGTACAGCAAGCAGGAGAGAATGATAATATTGCAACGATATATGTAGTTGATGAAGAGGATCATTTTTGTGGAGCAATCGATCTTAAAGATTTGATTATCGCACGAGCAGGAATGGCATTGGAGTCGCTGATAAGTTATTCCTATCCTTATCTTCGTGACCACGAAAAAATTTCTGAAAGTATTGAAAAGATAAAAGATTATGCTGAAGATTCGCTTCCTGTGCTTAATGATGAAAATAAGATAATCGGTATTTTGACAGCTCAAGATGTTATCGAGGCAGTTGATGATGAATTGGGTGAAGATTATGCAAAATTAGCCGGATTGTCAGCAGAGGAAGATCTTCAGGAAAGTACAAAAGACAGTATGAAAAAGCGTTTACCGTGGCTTGTTATATTGCTTTTCCTCGGAATGCTGGTGTCTTCGGTAGTGGGTGTATTTGAAGATGTTGTAGCAATATTACCAATCGTTATATGTTTTCAGTCATTAGTTCTTGATATGGCTGGAAATGTCGGTACACAGTCACTTGCTGTTACAATCCGTGTGCTTATGGATGAAAATTTAAGTGCGAAAGATAAGCTGCATTTGACATTTAAAGAAGCAAAAGTAGGATTTAGCAGTGGATTGTTATTGGGAATGCTTGCACTTGTATTTCTAGGGGTGTATATATACTTATTTAAAGGATATTCATTGGGACATGCATTTTTAATATCCGGCTGTGTAGGGGCATCGTTGTTTTTAGCAATGATAATATCAAGCTTAGTTGGAACATTAATACCATTGTTTTTCAACAAAATTAAGATTGACCCGGCAGTTGCATCAGGTCCGCTTATTACTACAGTAAATGATTTAGTGGCAGTAGTTACTTATTATGGTCTTGCATGGATTTTATTAATAGAGATTATGCATATAGCATAGTAGATAATATATCAGATGTGAGATGACTCCCACCTCTGTAGGTGGCGAGTAACAAATCAGTATCAGTGGTGGGAGTCAATCCCCCATCTGATATAGCCTCCGGCAGGAGTGCAGAGATGCGCAGAAGAAGTATGTCATGCATTGCATGACGCGCATCTCGTAGCAAGAATGCAGAGGCATTCTTGAAAAAAGTAAGCAGTCGAATTTAAAAAATTTCCACTGCTTACTTTTTTAGTAATATGATATGAAAAGAGTGTATTTGAAAGGGATAGGATATTATCGTTTCATTTCCAGTCCATTGTCACCTTCTTGATGAGTTTTAATCATTTCTTCTACTTCGCAAAGTGTCATAGAGGGAAGGTCTCCCGGAACAGTATTTTTTAAAGCACTGACAGCGTTACCATATTGCAAAGCTTTTCGCGTATCATTTTCAGAAGTAAGCAATCCGTAAAGAGCACCGGAAATATAAGCGTCTCCGCTTCCGATACGGTCGACCACTTCGATGTCTTTGTACATTTCTTCCTTAACAAAAGTCTGTTTTTTTGCATCATAAATAACAGAGCCAAAGGAATGTCTTTTTGGACTGTGAACGATTCGTTGTGTGGCTGCGACAACGGAAATCGGATATTCATCGGCGAAACTTTTCATAACCTCTTCAGGAGTGCCTTCTTTTAAGAAGGTCAGGCGTGCAGTACTGTCAGAGCAGAAGAAAATATCTACGATAGGAAGAATTTCTTCTATACAAGCCTTGGCTTTGGCACCGCTCCAAAGATTTCCACGAAAGTTTACATCAAATGAAATTAAAGCACCGGCTTTTTTGAAACGCTTCATCATTTCAATAGCAGCTTTGCGTACTTGTTCATTTAAAGCAAGTGTGATTCCACAAGTATGGAAACAACGGGTAGATGAGTACATTTCCTCCGGAAAATCATCAATTGAGAGGCTTGTCATCGAACTATGTTTTCGATCATAGACAATCCCTGGTTTACGAGGTGCGGCACCGGTTTCGTAATAATATACACCGAGACGGGCATCAGCACTGTTATCATGAGACAAATATTCATCAGATACATTTTGAAAATGCACTTCATTTCTTGCAAGCTGACCGATTGCATGAGCTGGAATTTTTCCTACCAAACCTGTTTTCAGTCCAAGCTGTGCAGCTCCGGCAGCAACATTAAATTCTGCACCACCAATATTTTGTTCAAAAATCTTTGTTCTTGACATTCTTTCGTTTGCCTGTGGAGAAAGACGAAGAAGAAGTTCTCCAAGTGTGAGCAAATCATATTTTTTAGACATTGTGTTAACCTCTCTTAAAATAATTACCTGTATGTTATAACTTATCCGCGGATAGATTTTGCAATTGTGACTGCTTCTTTAGAAAGCTCGCAGATCTTATCAAATTCTTGATTCTCTACCAATGTATTTTTTACCATCCAGCTTCCACCACATGCAAAAATTTTATTAAACGCAAGATAGTCTTTTACATTTTCCGGATTAATACCGCCGGTTGGCATAAATTTAACCATAGTGTAAGGCGCAGCCATAGCTTTGATCATTGGAAGTCCGCCGGCCTGTTCTGCAGGGAAAAATTTCACAACTTCAAGCTCGCGTTTTACAGCTTTGGCAACTTCAGATGGAGTAGCACATCCAGGAAGAACTGTGATTCCTTTTTCCAGGCAGTAATCTACGATTTCTTCATCAAATCCAGGACTTACAATAAACTTTGCTCCTGCATTAACAGCTCGGTCTACCTGCTCTGTAGTGAGAACTGTTCCCGCTCCGACAAGCATTTCAGGAAAGCTTTCGCTCATAATGCGAATAGATTCTTCTGCTGCTTCTGTACGGAAAGTTACTTCAGCACATGGAAGACCACCGTTACAAAGAGCTTCGCCCAGAGACTTTGCATCTTTAGCATTTTCTAAAACAACGACAGGTACGATCATACATTTTTCAAGCTGATTTAAAATATCATTCATATTCTTAAAATCCTCCAAAATCATTTATTCTGATTTTCTTATTATGAGTTCATCTTACTGATTTCAATTTGAAAAAACAACATGATTTGAAGAAATGTTCATGATATTGCATGATAAGGTCAAAATATTCAAGATTTTCTATAAGAAAAAACAAGAAGCCAGAAGAAGAGAGGTGGTAAAATACGATTACATTGGAAAGACTAACTATTAACGAGGAGAAGAGACAATGAAAATCGGAGTAAGAGCCCATGATTATGGAAAAATGAAAATTGAAGAACTCGCACATACATTACATGAACGAGGATATAACTGTGCACAGTTGGCATTACCAAAAGCATTTGCAGAAATTGACAGCTATGACGATATTACAGTGGCACATCTTGATAAAATACGTACAGAGTTTGAAAAGCATGAGATTGAGATACCGGTGTTTGGATGTTATATGGATTTGGGAAATCCAGACGATATGGTCAGAGAAAAGGCAGTAGAGACATTTAAAAAGTGCCTGGCATACAACAAGGAGCTTGGAGCAACAGTTGTAGGAACAGAGACAGCATATCCACATCTGAGTAAAGAAGAGAAAAAAATATGGTATCCGCATATGATAGATAGTGTAAAAAGAATTGTGGATGAAGCTGCAAGATTAGATGTAAAAGCTGCAATAGAGCCGGTGTACTGGCATCCACTTGAAAATCTGGAGGAAATTTTAGATGTAATGAATCAGATTCAGGATGAAAAACATTTGCGAATGATTTTCGATGCATCTAATTTGCTGGAATTTCCAGATACTACAAATCAGTATGCATATTGGAGTGAATGGCTTAATGAGGCTGGAAAATATATTGAAGCAATGCACATTAAAGATTTCAAATTAGATGAAAACGGACAGTATTGCCCGACACTTCTTGGAGAAGGTGTGATCCAGTATCAGGCAATATCCGAATGGCTGCATAAGAACAGACCAGATATGTATCTGTTAAGAGAAGAGATGAATCCACAGACAGATAAAAAAGATATCGAATACCTTAAAAATCTATAAACAGAGTTGTTTATGGTATACAGTATCCGTTTACGGATTTATCGGTAATTCGGAAGGTGCAAAAATATGACCGGATTTACGATATTTTAAAGGAGTCATAGTTGTATAGGTTTTAAATATTTTTTCAAAATGTGTCATACTTCCAAAACCTATCCGGCCGGCGATTTCAGAGATGCTCAAGTCTGTTTCTGTAAGATACCACTGAGCTTTCTGAACACGATGGATATTTATATATTCATTGATAGAATAGCCGGTGACTTCTTTAAATAATCGGCAGACATAATATTTACTTAAGTAGAATCGCTGAGCAATTTCTTCCAATGACAATTGCTGTTCACAATTCTGGGAAAGATAATCGGCAATTTCATAAACATGCTTGTATTTCCCATCAGTCGGAACCTGTGGTTCTTCGCCATGGCTATTTCCCAAGTCACGGGTAAGGGAAAGTAAGTAGTTGATGACTGCAAGTTCTACGGCATGTTTGTATGCGTGTTGGCGCTTTGCACATTCCTGTTTAAAATAGTAATACAACTTCATAAAATTATCTTGTTGTGCCGGAGTCAGATGGAAGACTCCGGTATGTTTATGAAAAAATTTCACCAGCTGCAGGGATGGATAAGTATTATCAATCTCCTGCATTTTTTCACTTGTCACATATAAAATAATTCGATTATGACCGGAAGTATCGTTGGAAAAGGACTTGGTCATATGAATCAGATTACTGTCGACCAAGATTAAATCTCCTTTTTTGGCAGCGAAGCTTCGGTTATTAAAGAAAAAAAGTCGTTCGCCTTCTAAAATGTAAAAGATTTCATATTCATCGTGAAAATGTTTTACCCTCATATCAAATTTCCCATATCGAACCATGTGCTCAAGAGAAATTCCATCAATTGAACAATAAGATGTTAGCTTTTCCAAAAAAATGTACCTGCTTTCTAAAGAAAAAGAGTCTATAATAGTTTCAAAATTGTTAATATGCTGTATATAAACAGTGATAAAAAATTCTGTCTAGAATCATCTTACAACAAAAGAATGATAAATTCTAGACAAAAATGAGTGCAATATAAATTGAAAAAATGGATATAACAGCAATATTTGAGTAAAAATGCACCTATGTATGTGCTAAAATGCAAGCCATGAAAACGTGCACAAGATAAAAAAACCATTCATTCTTATGACCGGTTAAAAAGAATGAGGGCAAAGTTAGGAAGGCTTTAGAGAAAAGGAGAGTAACATGGGAAGCATAAAGAAAAAGATTGGGATCGCAGTATCCGCAGTCGGATTGTGTATAGTTGCAGCAACATTTGTGTCAGTTGTAAGAGCTAACAGTACGGATAAGGTTGAAATCAGACTGGCTCATAACCAGGCAGCAGGTTCAGAAATTGCAGATTCTATTGCAAAGTTTTCTGAGTTTGTAGCAGAAGATGATTCTATGAATCTGGATGTAAATATTTACGCAAGTGGTGTTCTTGGATCTGAAAAAGAAGAAATAGAGATGGTTCAGGCAGGAATCCTGGATATGGCGAAAGTAAGTTCAAATACATTGGGACAGTTTGAAGATCGTTATTCTATTTTTGCAGTACCATATTTGTTTGTGGATCAGGATCATTACTACACAGCAATGGAAAAAAGTCAGGAAGTAAAAGACCTGTTTATGTCAACAGAAGATCAGGGCTACATTGCAATTGGATACTATGCAAACGGTGCAAGAAACTTTTATTTGAAAGAGGATGTGGTTTGTGATAACCCATCTGTGTTAAAAGGTAAAAAGATTCGTTCTATGCCAAGTTCAACATCTATGGAAATGATTCAGGCAATGGGCGGTTCTCCGGTGCCAATGGCAGGAAGTGAAACATATACAGCACTTCAGCAGGGAATCGTAGACGGAGCTGAGAATACAGAGCTGGCATTGACAGTAGATGCACATGAAGATTTGGTTTCATCTTATACATATACAGAGCATCAGTATTCACCGGATATTTACATTATCAGTACAAAGAAATGGAATAGCCTGACAAAAGAGCAGCAGGATTATCTGGTTGAGTGTCTTGAGAAGACAAATGAAAACTTTAAGAAGCTGTACAATGGAATGATGGATGAGGCTATAGAAGAAGCAGAAGAACATGGTGTTCATGTTTATCGAGACATTGACAAGAGTGCTTTCATTGAAGCAGTACAGCCAATCCACGAGGAGTTCTGTGGAAAAGGCAAGGATTACCAGGCACTTTATGATGACATTCAGAGTTACGCAGAATAGGGGGATGAACAATGAAGAAATTAAATAAAGTTTTGGAATACATTCTGGCATTCCTTGTTGTAGTAATGGTTGTCGGATGTTTCTGGCAGATTTTTACAAGATTTGTTTTAAATAATGCAAGTTCATGGACAGAAGAACTTTTGAGATACGCACTAATCTGGCTGACAATGCTAGGAGTTCCATACGCATACGGAAAAGAACAGCACATTTCAATCGGATTTATTACAACTACATTTACAAAAAAAGGAAGTTTAAGAAATAAGATTTTTATTGAGATTCTGGTTCTCTTCCTCAGCGCATTCGTGTTAATCGCAGGTGGAATCATGGTAACAATAAATGCAGTCGGACAGTTGTCACCGGCTATGGGAATTCCAATGCAGTTTTATTATGTCGGAGCACCAATCTGCGGAGTATTGATGATCATTTATTCCGGAGAGCGTCTAATCCGTTTTGTGAAAGAGTTAAAAGAGACAAAGGAGGAGAAATAAATGCAGATAGAAGCAGCAATCGTACTGGTTATCGTATTCTTTTTCCTGTTGGCAATGAGCGTTCCAGTATCGTTCAGTATTATTTCAGCAGCACTTGTTACTATTGTTATGTTCCTAAATCCACAGTTTGGAATGTTTATTTCCGCACAGAAGCTGGTAAGTGGAATTGATAGTTTTACATTACTTGCAGTACCGTTTTTTATCCTTGCAGGTCAGTTGATGAGTAGTGGTGGTATTGCGAAACGTTTGATTAATTTAGCAATGTTGATTCTTGGAAGAGTTCCGGGTTCACTGGCTCTGACAAATGTTGCTGCAAATGCAATGTTTGGTTCTCTGTCAGGATCAGGTATCGCTGCTGCAACAGCAGTAGGTGGAGTTATGGGACCTCTTGAAAAAGAAGAAGGTTATGATGAAAAATTCTCAGCAGCATGTAACATTGCAACAGCACCTGTTGGACAGTTGATTCCTCCAACAAATGCATTTATCGTATATTCAGCAGCAAGTGGTGGAGCAGCAGTAGCTACATTATTTATGGCAGGATGGATTCCAGGATTATTATGGGCATTCCTTTGCATGATCGTAGCATTCATTTATGGTAAAAAACATGGTTATGTAGTTAAGAGAGAAAAAATGACAGCAGCTGTTGTCGGCAAAACAATTTTAGATTCTATCCCAAGTTTATTGTTGATCGTAATTATTATCGGAGGTATTTTATCAGGATACTTTACACCAACAGAGGCTTCAGGAGTAGCTGTAATTTATGCATTTATTTTATCAGTATTTGTTTATAAGAGCATTAAACTATCAGAGATTAAAGACATTCTGGTAAATGCGGCAGTGACAACAACGATCGTTATGTTAATCATCGGTGCGTCTTCTGTATTGTCATTTGTACTGTCCTTTACAGGACTTCCACAGGCAATCAGTAACCTGATGCTTGGAGTTTCAGATAACAAGATTGTGATTCTTCTTATGATCAATGTAATTCTCTTGATCGTAGGAACATTCATGGATATGGCACCTGCACTTTTGATCTTCACACCAATTTTCCTTCCGGTTATCACAGCAATCGGTATGGATCCGATCCAGTTTGGTGTAATGATGGTAATGAACCTTTCAATCGGTACGATCACACCTCCTGTTGGAAGCGTATTGTTCGTTGGATGTAGTGTGGCAAAATTAAAAGTAGAAGATGTTATCGGAAAATTGATCCCATTCTTTGGTGCAATTGTAGTAGCATTATTATTCGTTACATTTGTACCGGCAATCAGCACATGGCTGCCAACAGTTCTGGGACTCATGTAAAGGAGTTTTATAAAATATGAATATAAAAGAAACAGAGTTGAGAAAAAAATTAGATCTTGTGATTGAGAAGCTTTTAAATCTGGAAGGACCGGATAATGAGAAGGAACTTTCAGATGGAGGCGAAGCAATCGGATTTTTCAAACGAGACTTTGGAATCCGTGAGTGGGACTGGCCGCAGGGTGTTGGATTGTACGGATTGTTAAAAATCATGGAATATGATAAAAATGAGAAATATAAAGAATTTCTTCAGGATTGGTTTGTGGAGAATATGGAACAGGGACTTCCATCCAGAAACATCAACACAACAACACCGCTTCTGACTTTGGCAGAGCTCAACGAGTATTGTCATGATGCAAAGTTTGAGAAACTTTGTCTCGATTGGGCTGATTGGCTGATGAACTGTATTCCAAGGACAAAAGAAGGCGGATTCCAGCATGTGACAAGTGCAAACGGAGATCGTCAGGGTGTGCGCCTCAATGAAAATGAAATGTGGATAGATACGTTATTTATGACAGTTCTTTTCTTAAATAAAATGGGACAGAAATATCAGAATGAAGAGTGGATCAACGAAGGAATTCATCAGGTATTGATGCACATTAAATATCTGTATGATAAAAAGAGCGGATTATTTTATCATGGATGGACATTCAATGGAAATAATAACTTCGGTGGGATTTTCTGGTGCCGTGGAAACAGTTGGTTTACATTAGGAATCCTGGATTACATTGATATGTTTAAAGGGACATTGAATCCGGGAGTAAAGACAATTATTGTTGATACATATAAAGCACAGGTAAAAGCACTTAAGAAATTGCAGGCTCCGAGCGGACTGTGGCATACAGTCCTGACAGATGCAAGCAGTTACGAGGAAGTATCCGGTTCAGCAGCGATTGCATGCGGTATTTTAAAAGGAATCCGTATGGGAATTCTGGATGATTCTTATCTTCCATGTGCAGAGAAAGCAATTAAGGGAATTATGAAAAATATAGACAAAGACGGAACAGTTTTGAATGTATCCGGTGGAACAGGAATGGGAATGAATGCAGAGCATTATAAAAATATTCTTATTGCACCAATGGCATACGGTCAGTCGTTGACAATCCTTGCACTTGCAGAAGCATTGTTACACTTATAAAAATAGAAAAGATTTTCAGCCATACAGCATTTTGTCTGTATGGCTGAAGTGCATTGTAGAGATTCAAAATCAGACAGGAGGAGTGGAGATATGTTGAGATTAAGAAGAGATGTCATGTTATTTCCGGGAGGAAAGCAGAAAGCATTTACAATGAGTTACGATGATGGAGTTACGCAGGATGAACAGCTGATTACATTAATGGAACGATATGGAATCCGAGGAACATTTAACTTGAATCCAGGACTTATGGGAGATAATGACTGGCTTGTTCAGGGAGGCACCGGAGTAAATCATAATAAATTTTCTAAAGACAAAATCGCGGAAATATACAAAAATCAGGAGATTGCAGTACACAGCATGACACATCCGGATTTGACGAAAGTTCCTGTTGGAATGGTATCCTACGAGATTACAGAGTGTAGAAAAGAACTGGAAGAACTGGTGAAACATCCGGTGACCGGTATGGCATATCCGTTTGGAACTTGGAGCACCGAGGTAGAGCAGGTGGCAGGACTTTGTGGGATTACATATGCGAGAACAACAAAACCAACATACGCATTTTCCATGCCACAAGATTTTCTGGCGTGGCATCCAACCTGTCATCATACAGATTCGAAAATGTTTGAGCTGTTGGATGTGTTCTTAGAAACGATTGATCAGGAGCGATATGTAGAACCATGGCTGTATTATCTATGGGGACATGCGTATGAATTTGATTCCTATAATCAATGGAATGAAATTGAGAGATTTTTAAAGACAGTGGGAAATCGTGAGGAAATCTGGTATGCGACAAATGGAGAAATCTGTGAATATATCAATGCTGTGAAATTATTGGTATATTCTGCAACGGGTGATTATATTTATAATCCATCGTGTATTGATGTATGGATGCAGGTGGATGGGAAAGCATATGAGATTAAAGCAGGAGAAACAATTGAAATTGAATATGAACATCGATAAGAAGTAGGTTGATTTTTACGAGAGAGAATTCAATCGCAATAGGGAAGGAGTAGAATATGGAACGTCATGCGGCAGCAGTAGCAATAAATGAAGGAAAAATGAATGAGTTCAAGAAGAAACTAGGAGAAATCTGGCCTGATTTGACAGCATGGCTAGATAAGAATAAAGTGGGGAACTTTAGTATCTGGAATGCAGAAAACCTGATGTTTGTATATGGAGAGTGGCAGGATGGCGCAGCGTATTGTGTCGATGACGAGATACGGGAGATTGTGTCAAAGCTCGATGATACATTTACATGGATATCGACACCGGGGGAAGACATGCGATTAATGTATCACAACTTTGGAATCGTTCGTGAGAAGAAAGAACTTATCCGTCACAGAGTATTTATGACAAAACTTCATGATGGCTGCGAGGAAGAATATAAGCGTCGTCACGATGCACTGATTGCACAGCGAGGGGATACGATTGATCCGGGACCGAACAGTAATTTTAGTATCTGGAGTGCCGGCGGATATATTTTTGGATATGATGAGATCGATATTACGATGGAAGAAGAGGAAACAAGCGAGGCTCATGCAAATGCAGTTGTATGGGAGACACGCCAGCTTGAGATTATGGACTGGATCACAAATGATGTGGACTGGCTGACAGGGGAGCATCATGTGAGTAGCGTGAGGTTGGCGTGGCATAATTAAAAAATTATGGGTAACTATCCAGTCACCCATAATATTATGAATTAAACTGGGCATATTTCTTCGGAGATATGCCCACTGCTTTTGTAAATGCCTTTAAGTAATTGCTATAGTCATTAAATCCGCACATCTCGCATGCTTCAGTCACACTGTATCCCTGACTAAGCAGAGATTTTGAAAGGGTCAGTCGTTTTGCAGTGATGTATTTATTGATCGTCGTTCCGGTAGCTGCTTTAAAAATACGACAGATATAGGAACTGCTCATATAAAAATGTGCCGACAAATCTTCTAAAGTCAGAGGTTCTTTTATATGAGAATTAATATAAGAAAGAATTTCATCCACTTGCGTATGATATTTGGATGTTGATTTTTCAGCATCATTTTTTATAGTAGCGGCACCTCTGTTTTGGAATGTCTGATTTAAAAATACCATCAATTCAAGAAAAACTGCTTTATCTAATAAATCTTCACCAATTCCTTCGTTTGATTGAAATTTATGAATAAAATAAATGAATCTATTCTGCTCTTCCGGTGTTAAATGAACACAGTGAGGCATATGGGTATCTCGAAAACTGAAGCAATGGTTTAGGTCGGTGTTTGGGGTAGAAAGTTGTGTCAGGTAATCCGGGTCAATAGATAAAATAATTCTTTCATGAGTTTCCTGATCAATCTGAGTTAAATGATGGCTTTCAAATTGATTGATCAAAAAAATATCACCGGGATGGATGTCATACAGACAATTATCAATCAGAAATTGTTTGCCACCGGAAATCGAATAATAGATTTCATAACAATTGTGAATATGCATATCCATAATTTTTTCATCACTATATAAGTGAGCAAATGCAAAAGAATGTGTGTCGATACAATTTTTCATAGATTCTTTGCATGTAGAACAAGCTTTCATTGGGTTAAACCTCCTTTTCTTTTGAATAAATATACGAATAATATTGCAATGTTTGAACAAATTGAGTCTATAAAACATGCAAATTTTGAACTCTTATTTTGATTATACGAGGTATGTTCAAAATATTCAACATTTACATCAACATTTCACAAGAAAAGGAATAAAGCGAATGGTATAGTATAGTCAAGAGATGAGAAAAAACTCATTAAAAAAGCAGAACTTCATTGTTTAGACAAATCAAATAGCTATTACAAAAAATAACAGGAGGATTATCATGGAAGTAAGAACAGCAGCATCACCAAGAGATGTAAAACACTACACAACAGACAGATTGAGAGAGGAATTTTTAATTCAGAATCTGTTCCAGGCAGACAAGATCAATCTGGTTTACAGCCACATTGACCGTATCATCACAGGAGCAGCAGTACCGGTTCAGGAGAAGCTTGCATTGACAGCAGGGGATGAACTGAGAGCAGAATATTTTCTTCAGAGAAGAGAAATGGGACTGATCAATATTGGTGGAGATGGAATCGTGACAGTTGATGGACGCGTTTATGAAGTAAATGCAAGAGATGGAATGTATATTGGACGTGGATCAAAAGATATTACATTTGAAAGCAAAGATGCTTCATGTCCGGCTAAATTTTATTTGAACAGTGCTCCGGCACACGTTGCTTACCCAACAGTACATATCAAACTTGAGGGAGAACCTGAAGAGGGTGTTGTGATTGTAAAAGATGAGAACAAAGTGGAAATGGGAACACTTGAAGATTCTAACCACAGAGTGATCAACAAATATATTGTGACAGGTCAGGTGGATAGTTGCCAGCTTGCAATGGGTATGACAAAACTTCTTCCAGGAAGCGTATGGAACACAATGCCAGCACATACACATGACAGACGTATGGAAGTTTATCTGTACTTTGATATGGAAGATGACGCATTTGTAATGCACTACATGGGAGAGCCACAGGAGACAAGACACATCATTATGCATAATGAAGAAGCTGTTATCTCTCCAAGCTGGTCAATTCACTCAGGATGTGGATCGAGAGCATACACATTTATCTGGGGAATGTGCGGAGAAAATCAGGACTACGGCGATATGGACAATATCGAGAATAAAGATTTGAGATAATAACGGAAGAACTTTAGAAGCTCACATATTTAATATACAAATAATAATCCCTAATATATAAATCTAATTATAATAAGAAGAAAGAGAGGAATTTAACATGGTTAATTTTTCACTGGAAGGTAAAATTGCACTCGTAACAGGAGCATCTTATGGAATCGGATTTGGAATCGCATCTGCTTATGCAGAAGCAGGAGCAACAATCTGCTTTAATGATCTTAGTCAGGAAAAAGTAGATAAAGGAATTGCTGCATACAAAGAAATCGGTGTAGATGCACATGGATATGTATGTGATGTAACAGATGAAGCACAGGTTCAGGCAATGGTTGCTAAAATCAACGAAGAAGTTGGAATCATCGATATTCTTGTAAATAATGCAGGTATCATCATGAGAAAACCAATGCTTGAAATGGAAGCTGATGAGTTCAGAAAAGTAATCGATGTAGATTTGAATGCTCCATTCATCGTTTCTAAAGCAGTTATTCCGGGAATGAAAGAAAAAGGACACGGAAAAATTATCAACATCTGTTCTATGATGAGTGAGCTTGGACGTGAGACTGTATCTGCTTATGCAGCAGCAAAGGGTGGATTGAAAATGCTTACAAGAAATATCTGTTCTGAGTATGGTGAGTACAATATTCAGTGTAATGGTATCGGACCTGGATATATTGCAACACCACAGACAGCACCACTGCGTGAGAGACAGGCAGACGGAAGCAGACATCCATTTGACCAGTTCATCGTTGCTAAAACACCGGCTGCTCGTTGGGGAACACCGGAAGACCTTCAGGGACCTGCAGTATTCCTGGCATCTGATGCATCAGACTTTGTAAATGGACATATCTTGTATGTAGACGGAGGAATCCTTGCTTATATCGGCAAACAGCCACAATAAGAATCTTTTAAAATATCATAAATTGATAATATAGAAAAACAGCTCATTTTGTTTTGTTATGTACAAAATGGGCTGTTTTTAGGGTGCTATGTGACAGCGCCCTTTTATACAGTAGTATATTACTTTTGTTTCTGTAATTCTTCTTTTAATTTTTGGATTTCTTCATCCTTTTTCTTAAGTTCTTTTTCTTTCTGTTCTATATCTTTCTGCATTTCGTCAATCATCAACTTCGTTGTATTCCGGTCTAATTCTATCAACTCTTTCGAAAACATATTCATCACCTCTTCGACATTCCGGCAAATCTCATAGACTTGTGTGTACATTTCCCTGAAATCCGGATATCGTTCAATAATCTCAATGATTGCTTCCGGTTCATCCATGCACAGAAACGCAAGCCATGCTTCCAGCCTTGTTTCTATCTTTATTGCTCTGTTTTCATTGTGCTGAATCTGCTTAAAAATGTCAAGTGGCACGAAGATATATTTTTGTAGTAAATTCATTTTTGCTCCAGTGTTTGAAGTTTGTACAAAAAAATATTCTTGATACAACAGAAAGCTGTAATTTATTAGAGTGTTCTCGGTAAAATATATCTTATATGGTAAATCAACAGAAGCTAAAGTCTGTAAAAGAAGAAGCAAGGGGAAATCTATATTTAAAGGGTGATGTTTTGCGTACAATGTGGTAAAGTAAATTTCCAGAAATAAAAACTATGTCGTAAATAAGTAGCCAACAGGCTACTTATTTACGACATGTTTGGTTTTACAGTATATCAATATATTCTCCGGCAAGTGCTTTGTTCATACTTCTGACAGCGCAGAATTTTCCACACATGCTGCAAGTGTCACTGTGATCATCTTCCGGTTTTCTGCTGTCGCGGATCGCTTTAGCAGTTTCAGGATCTAAAGCACATGCGTACTGAGCATCCCAGTCGAGAACACGACGGGCATCAGCCATCTTGTCATCAATATCACGTGCACCAGGAATTCCTTTTGCAATATCGGCTGCATGAGCTGCAATCTTAGAAGCAATGATTCCCTGTTTTGTATCTTCTACATTTGGAAGTGCAAGGTGCTCTGCAGGAGTTACATAGCAGAGGAATGCAGCACCACTCATGGCAGCTACGGCACCACCGATGGCAGCTGTGATATGGTCATAACCAGGAGCAATGTCTGTTACAAGAGGTCCAAGTACATAGAAAGGAGCTCCCATACAGATACTCTGCTGTACTTTCATATTGGCTGCAACCTGATCAAGCGGCACATGTCCAGGACCTTCTACCATAACCTGTACATTGTGATCCCAGGCGCGTTTTGTAAGTTCTCCCAAACGAACAAGTTCTTCAATCTGGCATACATCTGTTGCATCTGCAAGACATCCGGGACGGCAGGCATCGCCAAGAGAAATTGTTACATCATACTCTTCGCAGATATCAAGAATTTCATCATAGTATTCATAGAATGGGTTCTCTTCGCCTGTCATACTCATCCATGCAAATACAAGGCTTCCGCCACGGCTTACGATATTCATTTTTCTTTTATGTTTTTTAATCTGCTCGATTGTTTTTCTTGTAATTCCACAGTGAAGTGTGACGAAATCAACACCATCTTCTGCATGCATACGGATAACATCGATAAAATCATGAGCTGTAAGTGTTGCAAGGTCACGCTGATAGTGGATAACACTGTCATAAACAGGAACAGTTCCAATCATAACAGGACATTCGCTTGTCAGTTTGCGACGGAAAGGCTGAGTATTTCCATGGCTTGAAAGATCCATGATTGCTTCGGCACCTAGGTTTACCGCACTCATTACTTTTTGCATTTCTACGTCATAATCTTTACAGTCACGCGATACACCAAGATTGACGTTAATTTTTGTGCGGAGCATACTTCCGACACCTTCGGCACTTAAGCAAGTATGGTTTTTGTTTGCACAAATGGCAACCTTACCCTCAGCAACAAGTGTCATAAGTTTATCAACATCCATATGTTCTTTTTCAGCAACAAGCTTGATTTCAGGAGTGACAATTCCTTTGCGGGCTGCATCCATCTGGGTTGTGTAGTTTCTCATGTTATTTTGCCTCCAATCATTTTAGTAAAAAAATAAATTATATTTATGACGTCAGCAAAATACGGACAGCGTACATGAAAGATGAAAGTCTGTAGTGATACAGACCATTCATCGAAAAACCAACACGTCCAGTGAATGAGCATAGAAGAAATAAGAGAAAATATTTCTCTATGGATATGAAAAATTTTTGCTAACGCCTACATCAGAGCAATCTGATGATATACAAAATCATAAAGCGATTTGCTTTTTTATAGCGGTACAAGGTGGTGTCCCCAATGTATCGCTTTTTGGTCAAACAAAAAAATTATGCTGTAGTGAGCTGTGATATCACTCCACTTTTCTGAAGGATTGAAATCAGGATAAATGCAAGGATACTTCCAGCCACAGTAGAAATAAGGAATGGTATTACATAAACGAACAGTCCTGCAGGTGCAGCACCCATAAGGAAGCGGGCAACCGGATAAGCTGCGATACCACCAAGAATACCGGTACCGATAGCTTCAGCAAGACAAGTCAGGCTTAAGATTTTACATTTTTTGTAAACCAGTCCACAGCACAATGCACCGACCATACTTCCAGGGAATGCCATAAGGCTTCCAAGACCAAGTATATTGCGAAGCAGGCTTGCACAGAAAGCAATGCCGACGCCCCAACCAGGGCCAAGTGTAACAGCGGCAAGAATATTGACCATATGCTGAACCGGAGCACATTTACTTCCGGCAACGGGAATGCTCAAAAAACTTCCTACAACTGCAAGAGCAGTAAGAACTCCGGCAAGTGCTAATTTTTTTGTTTTATTTGTTTCATTCATAATCTGAGTCTCCTTTTCTTTTTCTTCGGAAATGCGTTTGTCATTTTGAAAAAATTGAGATGAAAAAAGGATCCTCACCTGAAGTGAAGATCCTACCAGCTGTCCGAAATAAAAGAAATGAGATGCGAGGGCATCTCAATCAATTACATGGTATACATTCCCTCCGTTGGCATTATCCAAATCAGGTTTAAATGGGTCGAAACGGAATTACGTTTCCTCTCAGCCGGCTTTCGCCAGCTCCCCAGTGACAATATAAAATTGTTGTCTAGTGATATTATGCATCTATATGTATGAAATTGCAAGGGGAATCTTAAAAAATGGAAACTTTGAGTGAACAGTAACAACTTGAAAATTAATATATTATACTATATATTCTAAGTAGTAAGTAGTAAGTGGAATATAGATTTCGCAGATAAATTGAAAGAGAGGAAGAATGTTATGAAAGAGCTTATATTATCTCAGCAATATGCGCTACTTGCGTTAAACGGACAGGAGAGCCTTCATCCAAGTGTGGCAAAAAATGCGGTGCTGCGTGCGGTTGCTGCGGCACAGGTGTTGGAAACAAAGTTGGGGAGAGATACAAATTCATTTTCAGAATTTTCTGCGGCATTACAGAAAGCAGTGCAGATAGCAAAGACTTTGAAGAAAAAAGAAACATCTCAGATTGAGCAAGAAGTGGTAAAAGCTCTGAAAGCAGAAGAACTTTTAAAGGAAGTTCCGGATCTTCTGGGATGTGATATGGATTATGATACATCAGGTATTGAGCTGAAGGCATATCTTAGTGATGAGATAAGTTATGTTAGAATAAAAGAAGGCCTTCGTGCAGAGATTTTAGAGGATGGTCCAATTAGTTTGGAACATGCAGTCTTATTATGGCTTCTTCGTGAGAGTGGTTGTATTCATGATCTGTTTTCTATATCAGAGCAGAGTCGTGTAGAAGAGCGTATGACAGAGGCTGCCACGCAGGATGAGCAGTATCGTACACTATGGGAAGCAGAGTTCCACAGTATTTTCGAAGGAGTTATGAATCGTTTTGTAAAGACAAAGAGTAAGTTGTTCAAGAATCCATATTTAGAAGGTGTGAATCTTGCGTTCCCTTATCTTGACAGAAGGAAATCTGTATTTATAGATATGGTTATTTGGGGGACAAATGTAGCAGATAGAAGGGCTGCGGCAGTAGAATATCTGGATAAAAAAGGATTTACAGTAGAAGAAATAAGAATAGGCAGTGAGACATTGCTGAAAATAGGAAATATATATTATCGCATATTCCCGATGACAAAAACGGCGTATAAAGTACCGATTCAGGGAGTTAATCTGGTACCGGCATACTGGTAGAAAAGGGTACTGGCATAGCAAGTATGTGAATAGTGGAAAAGGTGAGCAGATGTCAAGACAGAGAAGTATGGAAGTAATAGAACAGGCGGAATATGTGACAATCGGAGAACTTGCGCGGCTTACTGCAGTACGCTACAGTACTTTGAAGTTCTATACGGAGGAAGGTATGCTGCCTTTTGAGCAGGCAGAAGAGAACGCCTGTCTTAAAAGAGAACCAGCCCGACTCAAAATTTAAGTTGAGTCGGGCTGGTTCTCTTTTTACTTTACACACTATGAAATCCCTTACCAATAATCTCGCTTGTATTCGATATCAAGATAAAGGCTGTTGGCTGATTCTCCTTAATATAGTTACGAAGTTTAATTGCCTGAGGGCGGTTGAGTGCAGTGAAGATAATATATTTTTCATTTCCGGTAAATGCACCCTGGGCATCTACAACAGTTGCGCTGCGGTTTAGCTCATTTACAATGAAATCACAAATAGGTTGTGGATCATCGCATACAACATTAAAATATTTCGAAAGATTAAAGCTTTCAATAAAGTTGTCGATCATGAAAGAACGAACGGCAAGTCCGAGGAAGGAGTACAGTCCGGTTTTGATGTCAAATACAAAGCATCCGGCAACTGTGATCAGAATGTCGGATACGAGCAATGCTTTTCCGATATCGAAACTGCTGTATTTTTTAATAATCATAGCAATGATATCCGTCCCGCCACTTGATGAGCCGATATTAAAAAGAATGGCAGAGCCAAGTGCAGGGAGTGCGATTGCAAAGCAAAGTTCTAACATCGTCTGGTCTGTCAGAGGATGGGTCATTGGACAGACACGTTCTAAGACAGAAAGTGCAACAGAAAGCAGAATACTGCAGTAGGCAGTTTTTGCTGCAAATTTTTTACCCAGTACAAAAAATCCAAGTAACAGCAACAGCATATTCATGATAAATGAAAAATCACTGGCGGATATTTTCCCGGTTTTGGCAACCAGTACGGCAAGACCGGTGATACCACCAAAAGTAAAATTGTTTGTAAATTTGAAAAAATAAGTTCCAACTGCCATAATGAGTGTGCTGACAGTCAGTAAAGTAAAGTGTTTTATCTTACTTATATTCATATGAATCCTCCTGAAATTTGCTTATGTTACCTATAAGAATTCAAAAGAAAATTCTTTTAATTACTGTTTATAAAATGCCATGTGAACAGTAATTTTTTTCCATATACCAACCGAATTGTAACGCGAGGATATTTATTTGTCAACGCAAAATAAAATCGTACAGATAAAAGTGCAGAAAAAGAAAAAAATTTTATGCTATAATAAGAAAAGTGAAAAATTTCGAGGGTGTAAAAGTATGAAAATAGAGTATCGAATTCAAAAAGATTATATAGAAATTGTCCGTTGCTATGGAGTGGATTCCTGCGTAACGCTTCCGGCACAAATTGACGGATATCCGGTAAAAAAAGTAGCTGCATACACATTTTCGGCGAGAAAATCACAGGAAGATGAGGATGTGCTTACGTATGAAAGTGAAGACGGTCTTCTGCTGGAAGAAAATAATAAATTGCTTGCGGGAGTAGATGTGGAGAAAGTTATCTTTCCAGAGACTGTTGAAGAAATCGGTAATTATATCTTTTATGGCTGTAAGGAATTGCGATATCTAGAATTTTCCAATACATTAATGAGTATAGGCAGTGGAGCATTTACCGGATGTGGCAAATTGAGTGGATTGAAAGTGCATATGAAGCGGGGAGAGAAATCTTGTGTAAAAGAGATTCTTGGAGATTTGTGGCAGCGGATAGATGTTACTTTTATATATGAAGAATCAGGGAAAGAGGCAAGATTAGTATTCCCGGAACATTATGAGGAAGCGGTGGAAAATACACCGGCAAGAATTTTGTTTACACAACATCATGGAACGGGCAATAATTATCGACAGTGTTTCTATAATAAGGAAATGGATTATCGAAAATATGATGAGTTGTTTGTTTTGGCAAAAGCACAGGATAAACAAGAAGTATTGGTCGATATGGTGTTTAACAGGTTAGAATATCCGTATGATTTGACGGATAAAAACAAAGATGAGTATAAAGATTATATGTTGGAACATTTTGCACAGTGGTCAGAGATTTTAGTGGAGCAAGATGCGATTGAACGATTGCAATTTTTGAGTAAACAAAATCTTTGGAGCCGGGAGATGTTGGACATAGCTATTATGGAAGCCTCTGAAAAAAAGAGGGGAGAAACATTAAGCTTTCTTATGAACGAAAAACAGAGCTTGTATCCGGAGCGGAAGAAGAAAACGTTTGAATTATAAAAGAGGAGGGGATGCAGATGGACAATCAAGGATTAGGAACGCTGGATGCGATCGGTGAACTTGCTGAACAATTAGAGCGAATCGGGACACAAATTTTGAATGCATCCCGTGCAGAATTATATTTCGGTATGCGTTTTTTTGATGTGGCTTTAAGCAGTTTTGATTATCAGATGAATACGGAGATTGCACCATTTGGAACAGACGGAAGAAGCATCTTTTATCATCCGCAATTATTGGGTGGAATGTACCGAAGAAATCGAATTCAAGTTAATCGGGGATATTTGCATATGGTATATCATTGCATTTTCCGTCATATTGTAAAACCTGTAAATGGAAATGTGTGGGAGCTAAGCTGTGATGTTGCGGTAGAACATCTGGTGGATGCCAATTATCATAGGTCGGTGAGGGCACCTAAGAGTTTGCTGCGGCGTGAAACATATAGGCGGTTGGAGCAGGAAGCAAATGGAAAAGTGCTGAATGCGGAACGCATTTTCAAGATTCTGCAAAGCTGGAATCTCGGAGAAAAGGAACTGGAGAAATTAGAACAGGAATTTTATGTGGACGATCATCGATATTGGGAGAGTCAGAAACCAAACCGACAGCCAGATCCAATATTGAATCAGAAGTGGCAGGACATCAATGAACAAATGGAAACAGATTTGGAGACATTTTCGAAAGAAGCATCACAAGAAAATGGTGATTTCATTGGACAGATAAAAATAGAGAATAGAGAACGGCATGACTACAAATCATTTCTTAGAAAGTTTTCTGTGTTCAGGGAAGAAATGGGAATCGACCCGGATTCTTTTGATTATAATTTTTATAGTTATGGATTATCATTATATGGAAACATGCCTTTGATAGAACCGCAGGAAACAAAAGAAGTAAAGAAAATAGAAGAGTTTGCGATTGTTATAGATACTTCCATGTCGTGCTCCGGTGAACTGGTACAAAAATTTCTGGAGGAGACTTATAGCGTTCTGAAGGAAAATGAAAGTTTTTTTAAGAAAATAAATGTGCATATTATTCAGTGTGATGAGCAGGTGCACTCTGACTGTAAGATTACAAGTGAAGAGGAATTAAAAGAATACATGGAACATATGGATTTGTATGGTCAAGGAGGGACAGACTTTCGTCCGGCATTTGAATATGTGGAGCAGCTGGTCAGGGAAAAAGAGTTTCATGACTTGCGTGGATTGATATATTTTACAGATGGGTACGGCATTTATCCAAATAGAATGCCGCCATTTAAAACAGCATTTGTTTTTATGCAGGAAGATTATACAGATGTAGATGTTCCTGTGTGGGCAATCAAACTAATATTAAGCGAGGATGAATTAGGATAGATTTCTATCGTATCGGCAGTTACATTGGCTGATTTGACAGAAATAAAGTAAGAGGAAGTATAGAAGGGAACATAAAATGGATATAAAGCGTGCGAAACAGGAAATCAAAGATTCTATAGAGGCGTATTTGGCGAAGGATGAGTTTGGTGCATATCGGATTCCGGTCATCCGCCAAAGACCGGTACTTCTGATGGGACCTCCGGGGATTGGTAAAACACAGATTATGGAACAAATTGCAAAAGAATGTAAAATTGGTTTGGTTGCATATACAATTACGCACCATACAAGACAAAGTGCAGTCGGATTACCATTTATCAAAGAAAAAATATATGGAGGACAGACTTATTCGGTAACAGAATATACGATGAGCGAAATTATTGCGTCAGTGTATGAGAAAATTGAACAGACGGGAATCAAAGAAGGAATTCTGTTTATTGATGAGATTAACTGTGTGTCAGAAACACTGGCACCGACAATGCTTCAATTTTTACAAGGAAAAACATTTGGAAATCAGAAAATTCCGCAAGGCTGGATTATTGTGGCA
Organism: Ruminococcus sp. B05; assembly: GCF_003628495.1. Lineage (NCBI taxonomy): Bacteria > Bacillati > Bacillota > Clostridia > Eubacteriales > Oscillospiraceae > Ruminococcus > Ruminococcus sp. B05. The sequence continues at coordinate 23,213 of NZ_RBZR01000020.1, forward strand.
GCAGGGAATCCGCCGGAGTACAACAAGTCGGTTAGAGAATTTGACATCGTTACGTTAGACCGAATTAAAAAAATCAATGTAGAGGCAAATTTGGATGTATGGAAAGAATATGCGTATAAGCAGGGCATTCATCCGGTAGTGATATCATATTTAGAACTGCGTAAACAGAATTTTTACCGGATTGAGACAACGGTAGACGGAAAAGCATTTGCTACGGCGAGAGGCTGGGAAGATTTGTCACAGCTTATCCAGACTTATGAAGTGCTTGGAAAAACAATAGACAGGGATGTTATTGCCCAGTATATCCAGCATAAAATGATTGCAAAAGATTTTGCAAATTATCTGGAACTCTTCTATAAATATAGGAAAGATTATGGCGTGGAAGATATTCTGGAAGGAAAATGGAATACCGCAACGTTACAGAAAATCAAGGCGGCTCCGTTTGATGAGCATTTAAGTGTAGTGAGTTTGTTAAATGGTAAAGCAAGTGAAATGTTTCAGAAAAGTTTTCTGGAGGATGCATATGTTTCAAAAGTATATGAATATTTATTGATTTATAAAGAAAATCTGGAATCTATGCGCCCAGAAGATATCTGGCATCAGGCAGAACGCGATTATCAGGAACAGATACGAAAAGAATTATTGAATCATACAGAAGAAATCGTAATGAAAAAGGCGGTTGCGGCACTGGAAAAATTTGCAAAACAAAGCCAGAATAATATTTTGAAAAATAATAGTGAAGAACAATTTGAACAAGTAAAAGAAATGTTCGGAGAGCTTGTACAGAACCGTGAAAATCTGATAGAATTGACTTCAGAGATGTTGACACATATTTTTGACTTTATGGAGGCTGCATTTGGAGAGAGTCAGGAAATGGTTGTACTGATTACAGAACTGAATGCTAACAGTTATGCGGTGTGGTTTATTAAAGAAAATGGTTGTGACCAGTATTATCGGTATAATAAAGGGCTGCTGTTTGATGAGCGTCAGCAGGCAATTGTACAAGATATGGATGCAGTAGAGACATTATTAAACAAGCAAGGGGCAATCAGCTAAGGAAGGAGCAATCGAAGATGAATGTAAGAGAAATGAGAAATGAAGTATTAGCTAACCGGGTAGTGAAAAATTTGGAATCCCGTAATATGGAAGCATATTTCGTGAAAACAAAAGAAGAAGCATTAAAAAAAGCATTGGAGCTGATTCCAGAGGGAAGCTCAATCAGCTGGGGAGGAACCGTTTCAGCTAAGGAGATTGGCTTGTTAGATGCTGTACATGAAGGAAATTATGAAGTATATGACAGGGAAGAAGCTCAGACGCCGGAGTTGAAAAATGAGATTGCTCATAAAGCTCTTGATTGCGACTTTTTTATAGGAAGTACAAATGCATTAGCAGAAAATGGCGTGATGGTTAATATAGATGGAAATGCAAACCGTGTGGCAGCGTTTGCTTTTGGCCCTAAAAATGTACTTTTGATCGTAGGTATGAATAAGGTTGTAAAATCTGAAGAAGATGCTATGAGCAGAGCTAGAAATGAGGCGGCACCAATCAATGCACAGAGATTCGGACTTGATACTCCATGTTCTAAAAATGGAATGTGCTATGATTGCAAATCACCGGATTGCATTTGCTGTCAGATTTTGATCACGAGATATTCCAGAGCGGCGAAGAGAATCAAGGTGATTCTGGTGGACGAGAACCTGGGGTTCTAAATGGTGGAACGGCAAGGCATTTGTGATTCGTGAGGTGGACGTACTGTAGGATCAGGTCGTGTTGCTACAATCATTGAGTAATATACGCGAAAGCAATGAATAAAGCGCCAATCAAGGTGATAAAAAAGAGACTGCAAGCTTGCTTGCAAGTCTCTTTTTTTCGCCTTGATTGGTGCATATACAAGAGATTTGTTATCAGAATATTAACTCAAGATATAGACCCCAGAGGCTTAGGTTTCTGGGGTTTTTGAGTTGTATAAAAAGGTAAGAATAGAGTTTTGTTATGCAATATGGTATACTTAGAAAAACGCAATACAAACTTGGCTTTAGGGGAAAAAACAAATGGCTTCAAGAAGTTTTAGAGTATTTGGAACAAGAACAGATTTAGAAAGTGTATTTTATGAATTTCAAGAACTTAATTTAGTTAAATATTATAAATGTGGTAGAAATGAGAATAAAATCGATGATATTACTAAAACTATTTATTTTGGTATTTCTCTCAATGGAAGTCACATAGGAAATCAATATCTTGTTATAAAAGATGACGAATCAATATGCTTTGATAAATATAAACATATATCTCAATATCTGAATGAAACGAGTGTTGCTATTGACCTTGGCGGATTATATGATGAAAATATAATTGTGCCTACAACTGTATCTACAATATGGTATGACAATAAAATTAGCAAAGAAATCTTCAATGATTTAAGAAAAATTATGAAAAGATATGCTTCTACAACTATCAATGGATATATGATATTAAAAAATGCTTATAGTAAAAAGGAGCAGTTACGATTTGTAACTATAGGTGCTCAAAGCCCGAGAGAATACGATTTAATAGTTTAACGAAATTGTGAGTTTACAAAAAAAGTCAGATAACGGTGGCATTGCATAGCAAATAGTGGAGGGATGATATGACGGTAGGATTTAAAGTAGGCTATTATTGGTTTCAAGTTGGAACAAGTGATTTTTTGCATTCTTTTTTTCTACGATATGTATTCGGTTCGAACATGGGAAATGGGGGCGTGTTTATCCCAAATTAATGGGGAAATTATATCAAGGCTATTTAAAAAATCGGGATTTAAATGAAGGGCTAGAGGAATTGTGTAAAGTAAGAAAAGAACTGAAAAACTTTTCGCCCTCTGATGTAATATGGGATGCTGAAGACTTAAGTTTAACACCGCCTTGGGGAAATAATATTAGTTCAGATATTACAGATTTGTCTAATTACTTTGTTACCAGTGATGGAAGAGATTTGATTTCCGTTTTAAGCGAGGCGATGAATGAAGCAAAAGAAATGCAGTGCGATATTGAGATTGATAATTTATAATAGTTTAAAAATCAGAAGGAAGAAGCAAGAGTTCTGATTATAGTAATTAGATAAACTTGATTTATAAATTATTAAAATACGAAAATCGCTATATCAGCTGGGAGATGAATCCCACCTCTATAGGTGGTGAGAAACAAGCTGGTATTAGTGGTGGGAGTCAATCCCCCAGCTGATATAGCCTCCGGCAGGATTGCAGAGGTGCGCAGTTGATATTACAAAAATAAATCGAGGAAAGGGAGTAATATGAACAGTACTCTTATTTTTTATATATTTTTTTGTATAATGTTGATTAGCTCGGTGATAATTATCGTAACACGCTGGAAGAGATATACGAAATATTCTAACGGGACAGAATCTGATATTTAAAACAGAAATGTCTCAAAGCGAAATAATTCAACAATTGAAAACACATAATGCAAATGATACATTAGAGTATGATTTTTTTGAAAAAAATAACGAATACTTTCTCGAAGTAAAAGGCATAAAACGAATATTTTTTAACGGAATATTGACAGCAACTTTTAAGGTTGAATTTATGGTAAAAAAATTAAATTGCGTTCCTCAAAAATTGGTAAAAGAAATTTAATATAATTAGATGTCAGATAATTGCGGGTTGTAGAATTGAGAAAGGGATAAGTTATGGTAAAGGCAGCAAAAAGTTATCAACAAAAATATGAAAAAATAATGGGTGAGTCTAGTGAAGATGAACTTTGGAGTGATATTGAAAGGGATATAGCTGAATTTAAAAAGAAAGTCGAATTTGGAAAAGCAGACGGATACTTCTGGAATATGTATTTTAATTTGCTGCGCAGCAATAGACTTATGTTTGCAGGAATAAATAAAGCTTTTATAACCGGTGATACGGCTTATATGTTGAATGGGATTTATCAGGAAAATCGTTTCAATTGCATTTATGGAAATAGAGCGAATAGCGGAGGAGCACAGACAATTAATTTCATTGAAGTTGTGATTGCTTATTCTTGTAATGATTACAAACTGTTGGAAAAAATCATGCCATTTGAGGCAGGGCCTGCTAGTTCCGGTTATTCAGCTCCGTATTATAATATGGTTTATGCCATGACATATCATGATGATGAGGAGGGAAAGAAAGCACAGGCAGAATTAAGTACATTTATGGAGAAAAAACGGACACAATTTGATTTAAAACTAGCAAAATTTTTCTATGATTTATATCAGAAAGATGTGGACGGAGTTAATCGCGGATTACAGGAATTGTGTGATCTTATGGGAAAATGTAAGTGGATTAATGAACACATTTATGGGCTGGATAAAGACATTCAAACTTTGGGAAAGATGGTGGCAATATTTATACATGGTTTGTATCATATAGCTATGAAATTTTTGGAAGACAGTCCATTGCTTGATAAGATTAAGATGCCCGAACATAAGAGTTTTATAAAAGAATATGAAGAATTTAATATAGAGAAGAATTTTCCGGAACCGCATAATTTAATTAATTTTGATCCGATTGCAAAGTTTATAAATTTAAGTATAAAGACAGAAATGATACCGGAAGTATCTTTCAGTAAATCAGGAAGAATGTATGTAAATGACGGAAAAAGATTTGAAAAAATGTTGTTTGATAATTTGCAAAAAAGTAAGGCTTTACCATTTGAATTAAAGGAAGAAAAATATAAATTGCCAGCAGTATATAAAGAGTTCATATGTAAATATGATGGTCTGAGCTTAGAGAATGGCTGCACATTCTATCCGCTTGAAGAATTAGATGCTATGAATAAAGACTTGCAGGTAAATATATATCAGCCAGATACAGTTGCTATCGGAAATGATGGAGGTGATCTGGTCTTTCTGATGAAGCAGGAAAAAGAAACGAAAACTGTTTATCTGGTAGATGCGGGTGATTATGATTTGGAAAGTCCGTATCAAATTATTCCGGATTTTAATAAATGGATGGAAAAAGGATTTGAAATCGAAGATATAGATGGAGAAGATGTAAGAGGAGTTGACTATGGTGATCTATATTTAATAAAAATGCCGAAAGAAGGAGTAAAAGGATTGGTAACAATAAAAAGGGCTTTCAATTTGGAAATGAGTACGGGAGAGTTATTGCAAAAATCGAAAAGTTTGCCAACAAAATTGTTATCAAACATCACAAGTTCAAAAGCAAATATAATAGCTGAGAAAATAGGCATGCCAGGACTATTTGAAATAAGGTAAGAACTTTTTGACATTTTCACAGATGCGTGATAATATGATTATAGAAAAAGAGTGCTACCGATAGACGGTTAGTCCACATGCTTAATCGATTAAAAATAACCGTTCAGTTTGCGAGGCTGGGGCGGTTATTTTTGTGTCTTATTATTATCCTTGCCGAATGTGTATCCGGCACAAAAGCAGGTGATGCCGAAGCTCACAACTGCAATGAAGTCCACAATACTCATTGGCTTAGCCCTCCTTTCCAGTGGATTCCCGTTCGGGTTTCTATGTAATCAGAGGGTCACAGTCCCTCTGTTGAAGGACTAACCGCCTACCGTTATGGTAGCACCCATGTTCTGATTATAACAATAAAAAAGAATGGGTGCAATAAGAAAATGGCAGAGGAAGTAGTAGGTGTTGATGACAAAGTATTTAGAAAAAAGACTTCCGGTGCCAAGAAATCAAGTAAATAAAAATAGAGTATGTAAATCAGCCATTTTTCAATGTATTTTGGATAGAAAAACATAAAAAATGAAGGATAAAACGGGATTAAAGTATCGTGAAGGTGGACGTACTGTAGGATTAGGATGTGTTGCTATGACAATAAGTTTACTTTATCCTTTGATAATCTAAGAATAGAGTTTTGAGTTAGAATGTAAGAAACGAATTAGTATTTGGAGGAGATGCTTATTTATGAAAAAAGGAATAAACAAATCAATCTTATTTTATGTTGTATCAGCTCTGTTTTTGACAGCCTCAGCTATTGGCTTAACGAATGGAAATGAAAATACTATGGCTATAGTATGGTTAAGCCTTGGTTCCGCATTTCTTTGCTTAGGTTCGACTTATAAGAAAAAGGAAAACAATAAAACAAATACAGATGATAAATAATTTCCTGCTTGTATAGCTGAAAAATAGGGATTCATTGAGTCCTTTTGTGATTTGCAACTGCTGGTTGACAGATTTACAGCCTGAAATGGTGGAATGCAAACAGCAAAACTGCTATATTTAGCTCATAAAATCTACAAAAGGAGGAAAAAATGATTTTAGCTGATAAAATTATAGAGGAAAGAAAAAAGAATGGATGGTCATAGGAAGAATTAGCCAATCAGTTGGGCGTATCCAGACAGGCAGTATCTAAGTGGGAAAGTGCAGGAGCTGTTCCGGATTTGCAAAGAATTTTACAGATGTCGGAGCTATTTGGTGTTAGTACAGATTACCTATTAAAAGATGAAATGAAAGCAGAAAATATCGCCTATCACGAAACTACTGAAAGCTGTGCAGAACCGTTGAAAAAAGTAACTATGGAGAATGCAAATGAATTTCTTGACATGAAAAGAAGTGGATCCAAAGTAGTGGCAAACGCAACAAGTATGTGTATCTCAAGGCCAATATTATTGATTGTTCTTGTGACAATGGCAGAAGATGGCGTATTTCATGTTTCGGAATCTCTGGCAACAGTGTTTGGATGTGTTTTTTTGCTTGGAATGCTTGCGGCAGCCGTCTTTTTGTTTATTACATATGGAATGCGTGAATCACGTATGGAACATTTTGAAAAGGAATGCTTTGAAACAGAGTATGGTGTATCTGGCATGGTACGAGAAAAAAAGATTCTTATGAACCGATTTTTATCAGAGGAACAGCTGTTGGGGTAGTGATTTGTATCCTGGCAGTGATTCCGACAATTATTGCCGAAGCCATGGAAGCACCTGACTATTACTGTGGTCTTTCCGTTGGATTGTTGCTATTTATTCTTGCACTAGGAGTGAATCTGATGATTCGTGTTGGAATAGTAAAAAGCAGTTACGATACCCTTCTTCAGGAAGGCGAATATACAAAAGAAGAGAAACTGTTTAAGAAAAAGACGGATACGTTTTCTGGTGTATATTGGTGCTTAACTACAGCGATTTACCTTGCATGGAGCCTCTGGACGATGAGCTGGGATATTACATGGATTGTATGGCCGGTTGCAGGTGTTTTGTTTGTAGCATTGCTTGGTGTGGTGAAAATGGTGTTAAAGAATGGCAGAGGAAGTAGTTGGGATTAGCAATAAAGAATTTAGAACGAGGCTTCCGGTGTCAAGAAATCAGGCAAATAAAAATAGAACATGTAAATAAACTATGTACGAATAAAGTGACGGAAAAATTTTGTTATTGAAAAGAATACGGATTCAAGAGAAGCTAGGGGGACATATGAGAAAAGAGGCATCTATAGAACAATGGAAGACGTTGTATGAGGCAGGAACACGCATTAAGGAACTGAAACCATGGGAAAAGTTCTGGGATATGGATTTAATTGGCATCAGATATGGTACTGAAGAGGAAACGATTTTCTTCAGTATACTGGGGCGAGGCGGTGATTGTTATGGAATAGCCGTCTATGAAGGATACGAGGGATTAAATAGTTTTCTCATGCTTACCATGCAGGAGAGCATGAATCTGGCTCCTGGATATGCGATGTTTAACCAAAGAAATCTCACCTGCTATTGGGGTAATCGTGACGAACTATCTAATAGGCAAAGAAAGCTTATTAAGGAATTAGGATATACATATCGCGGAAAAAATCAGTGGCTGTATTTCCTGTCTTTCGAGCCGGGATATTATCCATATAATATGGATGAGGAAGAAGTATTGCGTATGAGCGAGTATTTACAGGATTTGGAACTGGCTTTGCGTTACTATGCTGATACAGAAAAGCAGGTTGATTTTGAATCGGGAAATATGTTTCTGCTTTCTTTTGGAAAAGATAAGAAAACATGGAATTTTGGTGAAGAGCCACTTCCTTTTACAGCTTTTCAATTTGGGAATTTACTGATTACAGATGAAGCTTTGCTCTCAGACTTGGAAAAAGCCCCGAAATGCAATGCTGTTTTAGAGGCAGATGTATCTGTATTAGGAACATTAGTTACGGATAAAAAATATGATCGCCCTGTAAATCCGGCATTGTCGTTATTAGGAGATGCAAATACAGGAACTATCATTAAATTTGAAATGCTTGAACCAGAGGATGATGCGATTGTAATGTTGGCAGAATTCTGATAGGTTTCATTTTTCAATTTGGAGTACCGAAGGAAATAAGGGTGTCAAATGTAATTGTAGAAGCCAGACTTGACCAGATATGTAATGTATGTGGTATTAAACTTCGTAGAGTAAAAAGATTAAAAGGATTGGAAGATTTCAAATATAGCATGCAAAGATTTAGATAGTAGCAGTTTGTCAGGTTGAAAGAAATATCGGATGGCTGTACATTATGTTTTCCGTTTGATACAATAGATGAGCTTGAGTAGGAATATCTAGCAGATGAGTATTCAACGCCGGTATCAAAGTGGAAAGGTTTCTACATCCATTTTCAACACAGTTGTGTATACAGATACCAGAACGAAGTTGAATTTATTGAAAAAATATTTATTGTCTGGAATTATAAGGAAATAAAATGCATGAGTAAAAGAAATAGAAAACCAAATAGAAAAAAGAAAAATAAGGCGGGAAATATCATTTCCAAAATTATATTGATTATAGCATTATGTGTCTTTGTATTTTCAGGTTATCAGTTGCTCAAAAATATCCTTCCTTACTATCAAGGAGGAAAAGATTATGATGAAATAAAGAAACTGGTAATTGAAAATGAAACCCCAACAGAACAGGACACTTCAGGTGAAGAACAAGTGGAGGAAGCAGCTTTAGGATTCAAAGTGGATTTTGCAACACTATTAGAAATGAATCCGGATACAGTAGCGTGGATTCGATTTGATGAACCGTCGATCATCAGTTATCCGGTAGTAAAAAGCCAGGATAACAATGAATATTTGACAAAGACATTTACAGCAAATGACAATAAATTGGGAGCAATCTTTGTTGATAAAGACTGTGCATCAGATTTTTCAGGAAGAAATACGTTAATCTACGGACATCATTTGAATTATGGCGGGGAGATGTTTTCGAGATTAAATGAATATGCGGATGAGAGCTTTTGCAAGGCACATCCATATTTCTATATTTACACACCAGATGGAAAAACAAGAACATATCAGGTGTTCAGTGCAGGTGTGGTCAAAGATACAGCAGACAATTATATACTGTCCTATGCGACAGATGAGGATTTTATGAAATATATTGAACTGTGCAGGAGTACATCTAATTATGCTGTGGATGTAGAGGTAAATGTACAATCCAAGATCGTAAGTTTGTCTACATGTACGAATGTAAATGAGGATGAAAGATTTTTGTTGCAGGGTGTATTAATAGAAGAGAAATAGGAGGAGAGGCATGGAAGATCGTTTTGCGGTAGGAGACATTATCCGGATGAAGAAGCCACACCCATGTGGAAGTCATGAATGGGAGATTCTTCGTGTGGGAGCGGATTTTCGTTTGAAATGTGAAGGATGTGGGCATCAGGTCATGGTGTCTAGAAAATTGGTTGAAAAAAATACAAAAGAAATACGAAAAAAGGCTTGAAAGAAATAGAACACTATGATAAAATAGCAAATTGTGACATGCCGTTTAAATAAACGGTTGAAAACATTTCCTTGCTCTCGTGCAAAGTCGAGGGCCAGAGACCAAAAGGAGGTAAAAACACATGAACAAGTATGAATTAGCTGTTGTTGTCAGCGCTAAAATCGAAGACGACGCTAGAGCAGAAGTCATTGAAAAAGTGAAAGATCTGATCACTCGTGTAGGTGGTAATGTAACAGACGTCGATGAATGGGGTAAGAGAAGATTTGCTTACGAAATTCAGAAGATGAAAGAAGGATTCTACTACTTCATCCACTTCGAGGCTGAGAGTACTGTTCCTGCAGAGTTGGAACAGCGTATCCGTATCATGGATCACGTTCTCAGATATTTATGCGTTAGACAGGATGCATAATAGAAAGAGGTATATATGAACAAGGTAGTTTTGGTAGGAAGATTAACCAGAGACCCGGAAGTTAGATATTCTCAGGGTGACAGCTCAACAGCAGTTGCCAGATATACATTAGCAGTAGACCGCAGATTCAAAAGAGATAATGAGCCAAGCGCAGATTTTATTCCGTGTGTTGTGTTCGGTCGTTCAGGTGAATTTGCAGAAAAATATTTCCGTCAGGGAATGCGCGTTTCCGTTTCCGGTCGTATCCAGACAGGAAGCTATACAAATAAGGATGGCGTAAGAGTCTACACTACTGAGGTAATCGTAGAAGAACAGGAATTTGCTGAAAGCAGAGCAGAGAGTGAAGCGAACAGAGGTGCGTTCCACCAGTCAGCTCCTAGCCAGGCAGCACCATCACCAAGCGTTGATGCCGGAGATGGCTTCATGAATATTCCAGATGGAATCGATGAGGAGTTACCGTTTAACTAAAGTCTGACTTCCAAATGAATAATTATGGAGGTAAATGAAATGGCTTACGAAAAAGGTAGCAAACCAGAAGGCGGCTTCAAGAGAAGAGGCCCAGCACGCAGAAGAAAAAAAGTTTGCGTATTCTGTGGTAAAGAAAATAACGAAATCGATTACAAAGACGTTGCAAAATTAAAGAAATATGTTTCTGAAAGAGGAAAAATTCTTCCAAGAAGAATCACAGGAAACTGTGCAAAACATCAGAGAGCTCTTACAGTAGCAATCAAGAGAGCAAGACACATTTCTTTGATGCCATACGTTCAGGACTAATTGAAATGATAGAGTTGTCATACATTTTGTGTGGCAGCTCTTTTTTTGTCGTGCATATGACAAAAAGGTCCATGGAATTTTTTGAGTTGTACAAATCAGGTGAATTTTATGAGAAGTCCGATGCGAAAAAATCCCAGTGGATTAAATGCGTAAAAAGTGATATACTAGAACTCAATAATGGGGTAATAAGATTGTTCATTCGTGAACGGATACAGAATAATTACATATTTACGTGCATACTCAAGGGGAGAGACGAGTATAGCCTGAAAGGGAAAGTTTCATGGATAATAGAAATGTGCGTTTAAAAGGGCAGCTGCGAATGTATATGCAGTGGCCGGTCATTATGACAATTCTTCTGGTCGCTATGAATATATGGATGTATAAGGTAGACCGGAAAGCCGGCTTAATGATGTCGGTATTTGTCATCATCTATATGGTAATTGTAGGCGTGCTGTATTTCTACAATCGCTCATTAATTCTTGCGGACATGATCCAATTTTCCACACAGTACAAGGGAATCCAAAATACACTTTTGAAGGAACTTGCAATTCCGTATGCAATATTGATGGCAGATGGAAGAATATTGTGGAAGAATGATAGTTTTGAAGAACTGTTTGTAGATCAGAAGTGGGAAAAGTATATGAACAAACTGATTCCGGGGCTGAATCGCGGTGTATTTCCAAAGCAGAATATGGAACAAGTGGAATTACAAGTACAGTACAAGGAACGCGATTATCAAGTGACACTTAGAAAGGTGTCGATGGAAGGATTCAGTGAGAAAGAAGAAGTGCTTCAGATTCCAAAAGAACAAGAGTATTTTATTGCAGTTTACATGACAGATGTTACAGAATTAAATGAGTACATCAAAGAAAATGAAGACCAGCGTATGATTGCAGGACTCATTTATATTGATAACTTTGACGAAGTCATGGAAAGTGTTGAGGAAGTGCGACAGTCCTTATTAATCGCATTGATTGACCGAAAGATTAACAAGTATATCGGAGATGTAGATGGAATTGTCAAGAAACTGGAGAAGGACAAGTATTTCATTGTAATCCGAAAAGAAAGCTATAAGAAATTCGAAGCAGATAAATTTTCGCTGTTGGAAGAGGTAAAACAGGTCAATATTGGTAATGCCCGCTCAGCGACATTAAGTATTGGATTAGGATTAAATACAGCAACATATGCTCAGAGTTATAACTATGCCCGTATAGCAATCGATCTTGCACTTGCAAGAGGGGGAGACCAGGCAGTAATTAAAGATTGTAATGGCATCACATATTTTGGTGGTAAGAAAGAGATGACTTCAAAAAATACACGTGTGAAAGCGCGTGTCAAAGCAGAAGCGTTGCGTGAATTTATTGTTGCCAAGGATCAGGTTATTGTTATGGGACATAAGATTGCGGATGCAGACTGTCTTGGAGCTTGTATGGGAATTTATCGAGCTGCAAAGGAATTGAAGAAGAAAGCGCATATTGTCATGAACAGTGTGCCAAGTTCTGTTCGTCCATTATATGATGAGATTGTGGATAGTACTGCATATGAGGATGATATTTTCCTGACATCAGAGAGAGCACTGGATTATATCAACGATAATACGATGATTGTCGTGGTTGATACAAATAAGCCACAGATGACAGAGTGTCCGGAGTTGCTTAAGAAGTCGAAGACAATTGCTGTATTGGATCATCATAGACAGAGCAGTAATATAATTGAGAATGCAGTTTTGTCTTATGTAGAGTCGTATGCGTCATCTGCTTGTGAGATGGTAGCAGAAGTGCTTCAGTATATTGTGGATGATATTAAGATTCCAAGTGTTGAGGCGGATTGTCTGTATGCAGGAATCATGATCGACACGAGAAACTTTATGAACAGAACGGGTGTCAGAACATTTGAAGCCGCTGCATTTTTGCGAAGATGCGGTGCGGATATTACAAGAGTCCGTAAGATGTTCCGAGATGACATGGATTCATATAGAGCGAAGGCAGAGGCTGTCCGTATGGCAGAGGTATATCGCAAGGAATTTGCAATCGCAGAGTGTCCGAGTGATGTTGAAAGTCCGACTGTTCTGGCCGCACAGGCTGCAAATGAGCTGTTGGATATTAGTGGAATCAAGGCATCATTTGTCTTGACTATTTATGAGGGCAAGATTTATATGAGTGCCCGTTCTATTGATGAGGTAAATGTTCAGATTGTTGCGGAAAAGCTTGGTGGAGGCGGTCATATCAATGCTGCCGGTGCTCAGTTTGATCATACCGATATGGAAGAAGCAATCAAGGCGTTAAAACAGACGATTGATAAAATGATAGAAGAAGGAGATATTTAACATGAAAGTTATTTTATTACAGGATGTAAAATCCCTTGGAAAAAAAGGTGAAATCGTAAATGTAAACGATGGATATGCAAGAAATTTTATTTTGCCAAAGAAACTTGGTCTTGAGGCCAATGGAAAAAATATGAATGATCTTAAGCTCCAGAAGAATAATGAAGCAAAGGTTGCAAAAGAGCATCTTGAAGCTGCAAAAGAGCTTGCAAAACAGTTGGAAGCAGGTAAAGTTGAAGTTGCAATTAAAGTTGGAGAGGGCGGAAAAGTATTCGGTTCTGTTTCAAATAAAGAGATTGCAGCAGAGGTAAAGAAGCAGTTAGGACTGGAGATCGATAAGAAGAAAGTACAGTTGAAGGATGCATTAAAAACACTTGGTACACATAAAGTGCCTGTAAAGCTTCATCCTGAGGTAACAGCTGAAGTGACAGTAGAAGTAAAAGAAGAAAAATAAAGACGTTCTTAAGGGGAATGTATGGAAGAAGCAGTAATTAAAAGAATTATGCCGCACAGTACAGAGGCAGAGCAGGCTGTCATAGGAGCCATGCTGATGAATAAAGATGCAATTATGGAGACATCTGAGATTTTGCATGGTGAGGATTTTTACCAGACTGCTTATGGAATTTTGTTTGATGCGATGGTGGAGATGTTTCATTCTGGCAAACCGGTTGATCTGATTACATTGCAGGAACATTTAAAAGAAAAAAATGCTCCACCGGAAATTGTCAGCATGGAGTATATCCGTGATTTGTTGATGAATGTTGACACTTCTGCAAATGTAAAGTATTATGCGCAGATTGTTCAGGAGAAATCGACATTAAGAAAACTGATCAAGATTAATGAAGAAATCGCCAATACCTGTTATATGGAAAATCGTCCGCTTGAGGAGATTTTGGAAACGACAGAAAAAAAGGTATTTGAGTTAGTTGAACGGGGAAATGTACAAGAATATGTTCCTATTAAGCAGGTTGTGTTAAATGCGTTGGATGTAATCGAAAAAGCATCCAAGACGAAGGGAACAGTAACCGGTATTCCAACCGGCTTTATAGACCTGGATTATAAATTATCCGGATTACAGCGTTCGGACTTGGTTTTGATCGCTGCCCGTCCTTCTATGGGAAAAACAGCGTTTGTGTTAAATATCGCACAGCATGTTGCATTCCGTGAAAATCTGGCAGTTGCAATATTCAGTCTTGAGATGTCAAAGGAACAGCTGGTTAACCGACTGTTCTCGCTGGAATCTCATGTAGATGCACAGGTGCTTCGAACCGGTAATTTGAAAGATACAGATTGGGAGAAGCTGATAGAAGGAGCAGGACGAATTGGAAAATCGAAAATGATCATCGATGATACATCCGGTATTTCAATTGCAGAGATGCGTTCGAAATGTCGTAAGTATAAGATGGAGATGGGACTGGATCTTATCATTATTGACTACTTACAGTTGATGAGTGGAAGCGGTGGAAGAAGTAATGAGAGCCGTCAGCAGGAAATTTCAGAGATTTCACGTTCGCTTAAAGGGCTGGCAAGAGAGTTAAATGTTCCGGTTATTGCACTTTCTCAGTTGAGTCGTGCAGTAGAATCCAGAACAGATAAGCGTCCTATGTTGTCTGACTTGCGTGAATCCGGAGCCATTGAGCAGGATGCCGACGTATGTATGTTTATTTATCGAGAAGATTATTATATTCCAGATACGGAAGATAAAAACATTGCTGAGATTATTATTGCAAAACAGCGTAACGGCCCGATTGGTACAGTGCGACTGGCATGGATGCCTCAGTATACAAGATTTGGAAACGAACTGCGACAGCAGGATCAATAGTTGGGAGAACCGGAGAGCCAAATGGGGACGGAGTTAGTGGCTTTTTGCGTAGCAAAAAGCCACTAACTCCGTCCCCTTGGCTCTCCCCGGTTCTCTCCTATGTAAGAATTTTTCGAAGGCGGGTGAGAGGAGTGTCTTTCACGGCCTCTTTTCGAAGTGTCTGCTGTTGGCGAATCAAGGTGTCAAGTTTACGATAGTGTTCTTCTTCCTGACGTTCGTTTGCCTGAAAAAGAAAATCTACTTCTCGCAGAACATCCTGAGTTACTTTCTTGCTAATGTTTGTTTCCAGTGTTTTGTTATTTTCAGTTACAACTTCTGTCAATACATCCCCAATGAGATTACGAACTTGTTCCAATTGAGTGATAGGAATTACATCAGCAGAATCCACTTCTTTTTTAGTAATATCAGTGGATGTTACATTTGCCGGAAGTTTAGCGGTTTCTTTTGGCTCAGTTAATTTTTCTTTTGCGATTGTTAGTTCATGAATCATAGGTTTCAAATCTTTTAGCATAACGCCTTCATCTTTTAGTCTTTGAATACATCGGAATAGTTGTATATCATCTTCAGTATAGTATCGGTGTCCCATTTCTGTACGGCCAATTTTCAAATCCAGTTCATCTTCCCAGTAACGAAGTACATGAGCTTCAACATGAACTTGTTTAGCGGCCTCAGAAATCATAAATCTGACTTCACCCATAAAATATAGATACCTCCTTAAGATATTCGGATAACAAGTCTAATAGAAATGATATAAATATGAATCATGTTCCTTAAACAAGTATAGCATAGAGTATACTTATTGCGAGGGAAAATCGTTCGTCAAATTCTGCGAAGAGAAGACAAAAAGTTACTTGGAACAGTAACGATAAAAAACGTGGTTATAAAGAAATATTGAGAAAAAAACAAGTAAAGCAATAAAAAAGAAAGCCATACGCCATCTGACATCAGATGAGTAAGGCTTTCTTTTTTGTGATCACTTTGCTTTATAATATGATTCTTAAGCTTCAGAAATAGCTCCTGTAGGACATGCAGCTTCACAAGCTCCACAATCAACACAAGCGTCTGCATCTACAACGTATTTGCCATCTCCTTCAGAAATAGCGCCTACTGGACATTCGCCTTCGCAAGTACCACAGCTTACACATTCATCACTAATTACGCGTGCCATAGTATGTACCTCCTTCGAAAAATTACAACATTTTTCTGTTGTTATCCTCTATTCTAATACAAATGTGTAGAATATACAAGTAGAAAATTATTACAGTATAAGTTGCAAAAAAGAAAGATTTAAGAAAAAATTCCTTTTATTTTCACAATAATCGTGTACAATAAGTAAGGTACAGTAAAAGCATATACAATGATTTGTTATAAAAAGGGGAGATAATGAATGAAGAAAAGATGGATGACCGTTACAGCAGTTGTAATGGCAACGACATTTATGATATGTGCGTGTGGAAAACAGCAGGAACAGACAACAACATTTACCGGAAAAGAAACGGAAAAGCCAGAATACCAGGGGAATCTTAATGCGATATCGCCTGCGGCATACAATAATGTGGAAGGCTTGAACCTTGAGCCGGGTACATATATTTCAATTATCGGAAAAGATGATTCATCATCCTATTGGACGAATGTTAAAAAAGGTGTTATGCAGGCCGCGGACGATTTAAATAAAGAGCTTGGCTATAAAGGCAGCGATAAGATTAAAGTTACATATAATGCACCGGCAAAGTCAGAGGATATCGATGAGCAGGTGAATATTCTGGATGAAGAGCTGTCGCGCTATCCGGATGCGATTGGAATAGCAAGTATTGACAGTGCTGCATGCAGCGTACAGTTTGACTTGGCAACAGCAAATGGAATTCCGGTCATTTCACTGGACTCAGGAAATGAGTATAAAGGAATCCAGTGTATCGTAAAGACTGATAATAAAGATGCAGCCCGCACAGGAGCATATAAATTGGCCAACGAAATAGGAGATGAAGGACAGGTTATCCTTGTTGTACATGATTCCAATTCCGAGACAGCAAAAGAAAGAGTAAAAAGTTTTGAAGAGGAGATAAAAAATAATTATCCGTCTGTATCAATCGTAGAAACGATATATTGTGATAAGCTGGATGATTTGAAAAAGAAGATTGCAGTAGAAAAGGATCCGAATATATCAGAAGATCTTCAAAAAGCAGCAGTAGAGAAGATGACGGACGATGAAGTAATGCAGCATTATTTGAAAAAATATCCTGATTTAAAAGGAGTATTTGGAACAAATGAATCCTCAACAATTTTTGCCTTGGAAGCATTGCAAAAAACAGAGCTTGCAGGCAAAGTGGCACTTGTAGGATTTGATATAGGAGAGGAACAAATTACTGCAATGAAGAATGGAGAGATAGCAGGGCTTGTAGTGCAGAATCCATTTGGTATGGGATATGCTTCCGTTGTTGCAGCAGCGAGAACCATATTGCAGAGTGGAAATGAAGCAGTTGTAGATACAGGATATATCTGGGTTACAAAAGATAACCTGGAAGATGAATCAATTCAGAATATGTTGTATAAATAGAGTCAAAAGAGGGAGCCAAAAGGGGACGGAGAGCCAAAAGGGGACGGAGTTTAATGGCTTTTTTGCGTAGCAAAAAGCCATTAAACTCCGTCCCCTTTTGGCTCTCCGTCCCCTTTTGGCTCCCCTGCCTTAGCTTCGAGTAAGCGAAAAAATAAATTCTGTTCCGACGCCTTCTGTACTGATGACATTAATATGTTCATCGTGAGCTTGTATAATTTCTTTTACAATAGAGAGCCCAAGGCCGGTTCCTTTTTTGTCTTTTCCGCGAGAGAGGTCTGATTTGTAAAAACGTTCCCAGATTTTTCCTTGGTCATTTTTAGGAATACCGATACCGGTATCTTTGACAGAAGTAAAAATCTTGTCGTTTTTCAGTGTGACTTCGACGGTGACAGTAGAATCATTGTCGCTGAATTTGATAGCGTTATCGATTAAGTTATATAGTACCTGCTGGATTTTTCGTCGGTCGGCATGGACCAGAACTGTTTCGTCTACCAGTACTAATTTAATTGAAACATGTTTTGGAGTGCAGACTCCTTCAAAGGATGCAGCGGTATGCTTGATCATTTCCTGCAAGTCAAAATCGGTTTTATCAAGTAAAAGTTCTTTTGTATCAAATTCATTTAAGGTGAGCAGGTCATTGGTTAAATCAGTCAAACGTTCTGTTTCAAATAAAATGATTCCGAGATACTTCTCATATAATTCCGGTGGAATTGTTCCGTCAGACATAGCCTGAACATACCCTTTCATAGAAGTAAGAGGAGAACGGAAATCATGAGAAACATTTGCAACGATTTTCTTTTGATAGTCTTCCATATCCTTTAACTGTGCAGCCATATAATTGAGAGATGCTGACAGATATCCCATCTCATCCTGTGTGTGTACAGGAGTTTCATACTCAAGATTTCCAAGCGCATATTGTTTTGCAGCATCTGTAATCTGTCGGAGAGGGAGAAGTATAAAATACTGAAAACCAATCAGAAAAATAAATGCCATAATATAAATTACGCAAATAGTGATATAGAAAGGTTTCATCAGCTGAACACAAATGTTGTCAATATAAGATACAGGGGTGTGGATTAAAAGATACCCCTTGGTATCAAATCCTTGTATAACAGGAGCGATGACTGTAATCATATCTTCTTTAAAATATCCATGATAATCACCTGTTAAATATTGATTTCCGGCGGTTTCAGCTGGATCGAAATCAGCAATAGAAGAAGGCGCACTTGTGTTATTCCAATTGCTGGCAGTAATGATTGTTCCGTCTTCTGATACAAACCAGAGAGAAGAATTCATGTAGATCTTCATTGCACTTAACTGAGTATGGACAGACCATGCGGTAGTTTCGCCGGAAAAATAAGAAGGCAGATAATTGGTTGTAAGGATATTGGCCTCTTTGTACATGTTTTGCGCGGTGTTGACTTTAAGAGTCTCAATTAAAAGCTGATTTCCAAGAGTGGCGGCAGTGAAAAAGCTCAAGAATCCAAAAATGATATATAAAATAATAAACTTTAAACTAAGTGTACTTTTCATAGATAGATAAGCCTTTCTTGTTTTTTTATCTCAGTCGAGAAGACTCCCACCTCTTTCAGGTGGTGAGTAACAGCAAATTTGTTTCAGTGGGAGTCCAATCTCCGACTGAGATAAACGCTCCGCGAGGATGCGCAGTGATTCTGAAAAGAATGTGTCAGCTTACGCTGACCAGAATCACGCGCCAAGTCTCGCGGCTGCTCGACTTGATATAATCATTGCCGTACAGCTAAAGGACCGTACGGCATAAGAACATAGTTATTTTGTCTCAAATTTATATCCGATACCCCAGACGGTGCTAAGCCCCCAGGAATCATGATTTTTGATTTTTGCACGAAGGCGTTTAATATGAACATCAACAGTGCGGGTGTCTCCGATATATTCATATCCCCAAATCTGATCTAATAATTGTTCCCTTGTAAATACCTGGTTTGGTGATGATGCAAGAAAATAAAGCAGTTCAAGTTCCTTTGGCGGCATGTCGACCTGTTGTCCGTCACAAACGACAGAGTAATTGGTCAAGTTAATAATAAGTCCGTCATATTCCACACATTTAATCTTCTCGGCAGCAGCCGGTTCCGGACGGACTGGCTGATAACGGCGGAGAACGGCGCGTACACGGGCAACCATTTCTTTAGAGTCAAACGGTTTTAAAATATAGTCATCTGCACCAAGCTCCAGCCCGAGTACTTTGTCAAAAACTTCTCCCTTGGCGGAAAGCATGATGATAGGCGTAGCAGATTTAGCACGAATTTCGCGGCACACCTGATAACCGTCAATGCCTGGAAGCATAAGATCCAGAAGCACAAGATTTGGCTGATAAGTGTCAAATGCGTTGAGTGCATCTTCTCCGTTATAGACCATTTTCGTATCGAAACATTCCTTTGTCAGATAAAGAGAAATGAGCTCGGCAATATTTTCATCATCATCTACGATTAAAATTTTCTGTTTTGTGACCATTTCAAATTCCTCCTTATTTCAATTCTACAATAGTAACACCGGCATCACCTTCGCCATATTCAGCAAGTCGATAAGACTTGACGTGTTTCTGACGGCGTAAGTATTCATGAATTCCTTTTCTCAAAGCACCGGTTCCTTTTCCATGTACGACACGGACACTGTTCAGATGAGAAAGAAGTGCATCATCCAGATATTTATCCAATTCGGAAACGGCTTCATCGACAGTTTTTCCAAGTAAATTAATCTCTGGACTTACAGAAAGTGATTTACTCATTTTAATTTTACTCTTCGAAGTTCGCTTCATTGCTTTTGGACTGTATGGATTCACATCCTCGATAATTTCCAGGTCAGAAATATTTACCTGAGAACGTAAGATACCCATCTGTACAGTTACATTTCCACGAGAATCAGGTTTAGAACTGATTGTTCCTGTCAGATTCATACTGAGAACCTTAACAGATTCACCAAGCTTAAAATCGGATGGCTTATAAGCTTTTTTTGGCTTCTGTGCTTTGATTGTAGATGCAGCAGAAGTATCTTTGATTTTTTTGCGAAGTCGTTCACGTTCCTTTTCCATATCAGCCGCAGAAATGTTTTCCTTTCCAAATTTACGGAAATTCTTAATCGTTTCGTCGGCAACATCTTTGGCATCACGCAAAATAGCGTTTGCTTTTTCATTTGCTTCTCGTAAGATACGTTCCCTTTGTTCATCCAGTTTATCTTGTTTTTGCCGAGTCTGCATCTTTAAAGCTTCAATCTCACGTTTATATGCAGCGATTTCCTCGCGTTCTTTTTCAATTGTACGTTTGCTTGTCTCAAGATCAGTCATCATGTCTTCAAAAGAGACGTCCTGTTCAGTCAGTCGTTTTTTCGCATCTTCAATAATATAATCCGGAATTCCAAGCTTGCTGGAAATTGCAAAAGCATTACTTTTACCAGGTATACCGATTAATAAACGATAGGTCGGTTTCAGACTTTCTACGTCAAATTCACAACAGGCATTTTCAACGCCCGGAGTAGATAATGCATACACTTTTAATTCACTGTAATGTGTAGTAGCCATTGCCCGGATTCCACGCTTGTGTAAATATGAGAGAATGGCAGTGGCGAGGGCAGCTCCCTCTGTCGGGTCGGTTCCGGCACCTAACTCATCGAAAAGAACAAGAGAATTCTCATCTACATCCTGCAAAAAGGAAACGATATTCGTCATATGAGAAGAAAATGTACTTAAACTTTGTTCGATACTCTGTTCATCTCCGATATCAGCATAAACCTGATGAAATACAGCCAGTTCGGAATGGTCGCCGGCTGGGATATGAAGTCCTGCCTGTCCCATCAATGTCAGTAATCCCACAGTTTTAAGAGACACTGTCTTACCGCCGGTGTTTGGTCCGGTTACAATTAATAGTGTAAAATCCTTTCCGAGAGAAATTGTAATTGGAACAACTTTACGTGCATCCAGTAGCGGATGACGTCCCTCACGGATATAAATACGTCCCTCGGTGTTAAAAAGCGGGCGGCTTCCGTTCATTTCCAGTGCAAGACGTCCTCTTGCAAAAATGAAGTCCAAGTCAGTTAAAGAGCGATAGTCTGTTCGGATCTCTTCGATATATTCTGCAGTATCCTCGCTAAGACGAGCCAGGATCACCTGGATCTCTTCCTGTTCTTTAGCATATAATTCCTTCAGATCATTATTTAATTTCACAACAGCCATAGGTTCGATAAATAAAGTAGAACCCGTAGAAGACTGATCATGGATCATACCCTGTACATTTCCACGGCACTCTGCTTTGACCGGCAGACAATAACGGTCTCCACGCATTGTGATAATCGGGTCCTGCAAATAAGTTCTAAGAGAACCATTTACAAGATTTGTTAAGGTAGCATGCACTTTGTCATTCATATTATTGATATTACGTCGGATGTGCTTCAGTGTGCTGCTGGCATCATCGCTGATTTCATCTTCGCTGATGATACAGCGCTCAATCTCATTTGCCAAAAGAGTCAGAGGCTCTAGTTGTTCAAAATAGGCATCCAGACAATCAGTAAGTTCATCTTGTGTGTCATGACGGCCATATGCTTTGACACGTCCGGCTGTTTGAAGAAGCTTGAGAATGCGGAGTAATTCGCCGCTTCCGAGAGCAGCACCAACCTCCAGACGTTTCATGGACTCTTCTACAGGAGCGGCGTCGCTGAAAGAAATGCGCCCTTTTTTAATCAGTCTGGTAAATGCAGCAGCAGTTTGTTCCTGAGATGTATTAATCTTATTCAGATTAGTCATCGGCTTCAGTTTACGACAAAGCTGCCTGCCACGAAAAGAAGATGCCTGTTCTTCCAACATGGCAATAATTTTATGATATTCTAATTTGGTTAATGTTTTCTGATTCATAATCTATCCTTTTTATAAAAATATTAATTAAAATACTATTTTACCAATCCTCATTATAGCTTATTTACAATCCATTGGAAAGGATAATATTGAACAATCCGCAGGAATACGTTATACTGATTTGGTAAAGGAGACTGCAGCGTATGTCGAAGGAACAGAAAGAAAAAAACAGTGACAATTCAAGTGCTGATGAGAAAAAAGATACAAGGAAAAGTCAAAAAGAAGCAGGAGAAAACTTTTCTTTTCTTCAAGAGACTGTAAAGACAAAAAAGAAGAGCGGGAAAAGCCGAGTTATGCAATATATACGGAATATATTGTATGGTATAATTTTCGGGGGTTTTGCCTGCTGTAGTTTTTTTGCGCTCAAACCATGGGCAGAAGAGATATTTTATCACGATGAGACCAAGGTAACAATACCTGTTGAGGATGGAGATACAGCACAAGACGATGATTCACAAGACGATGCAGATGATTCACAGCTTAGTACTGAGACTGCGGCAGAACACTATGAAGAAATGTTGGACAGCATGTATTCTATAGCAGAGAAAGCAGAAAAAAGTGTTGTAATAGTTCAAGCGACCGAAAAAGGGGACTGGACAACAGAGACTATGAATCTGAAACAATCTTCAGGAGTGATCGTAGGTGAAAATTCGAGGGAAATACTTGTTTTAACAGACGCTTTGATCTGCAAAGAAGCAACGCATTGGAAAGTGACATTTGACGGGAAGGAAAAATCTGATGCGGCATTAAAAAAACAAGACAAGAATAGAAATATTGCAGTGTTTAGCATAGATAAGAAAAATGTTTCCGATGCGACACAAAAGAGAATCGAAGTAGCCACATTTGGCAATTCAAATACTTGCAAAAGAGGACAGGTTGTTATTGCACTCGGATACATATTTGGCTATGATGATGGCTTAAGCTATGGTGTGATCAGTTCCAAATCACAGGAGGCGGTATTTGATGACAGCCAGTGTCAGGTGCTCAGTACAAATATTTCTTTAGCCGAAGGCGGTACAGGGATTCTTGTGAATCTAAAAGGAGAAGTATTAGGGCTGATCCGAAGTGATATATTGAAGGACACAGGAAGCAGGACAGCAAATGCACTTGCGATTTCAGATTTGAAGGAAGTGCTTGAGATGTTGTTAAACGGAGAAAGTATACCATATCTGGGAGCGTATGGAAGTGCTGTGACAGAAGAAATTTCAGAACAGCAGAACATACCAATCGGAGTATATATTACGAATGTACAGTCAGATTCTCCGGCGATGGATGCGGGAATCCAGCATGGAGATATTATTCAGGAAATTAAAGGAATGACCGTGACAGGAACAGCATCATATACGAAAGCGATTGAAAAGTGTACCGTGGGTGAAATAATAAAAGTCCGTGGACAACGCCGTGGAAGTAATGGATATGTAGAAGTGACATATAATGTCACGATAGGAAGCAAAGAATAGAGATAGAAAGAGGAAATAATAATGAAATATATTAAAGAGCTGCATGAGGGTGAAACGATCAGAAGTATTTATCTGTGTAAAGGAAAACGCTCAGCCGAGACAAGAAACGGAAAACCATATGATAACCTTATCTTACAGGATAAGACAGGTACGTTGGACGGAAAGATATGGGATCCGAACTCTCAGGGAATTGCAGATTACGACGAGAAGGACTTTGTTGAAGTTGTTGGAGATGTAATTACATACAACAATAATTTACAGTTAAATATCAAACAGCTTCGTATTGCAAGTGAAGATGAATACAATCCGGGAGACTACATGCCGACTTCAGAAAAAAGTGTAGATGGTATGTATGAGGAATTACTGGGGTACATTCGCAAAATTTCCAATCCACATTTACGACAGGCTGTAGAATACTATTTTGTAAAAGATGAAGCATTTATCAAATCCTTTAAAGGACATTCAGCAGCAAAGACAGTTCATCATGGATTTGCAGGAGGGCTTTTGGAGCATACTTTGAGCGTGACTAAGATGTGCGAATACTTTGTAAATGCATATGATATTTTAAATGCAGACTTATTGTATGCATCAGCAGTTTGTCATGATATTGGAAAGACGAAAGAACTGTCAAATTTCCCAGACAATGATTATACAGACATCGGACAGCTCGTTGGACATATTGTGATAGGAGTTGAGATGATAGGGGAGGCAATCCGTACAATTCCGGATTTCCCGGAAAAACTGGCAAATGAATGGAAACACTGCATCGTAGCACACCATGGAGAATTAGAATATGGTTCACCAAAGAAACCGGCACTGGCAGAAGCTGTGGCGCTGAATCTGGCAGATAATGCAGACGCAAAGATGCAGACATTGAAGGAGATTTTCAAAGATAAATCAGGAACAGACTGGTTGGGATATAATCGTCTGTTTGAATCAAATCTTAGAAAAACATCATTGAGTGAGGAAAGCAAATCATGATGCAGAAAAACGAAACTGCGATTGTAACTATTGAAGACATTGGTGTCAATGGTGAAGGAATCGGAAAAATAGATGGATATACATTATTTATTAAAGATGCTGTAATTGGCGATGTAGTAGAAGCGAAGGTTATGAAAGCTAAAAAAAATTATGGTTACGCAAGACTGATGAAGATCATCACACCATCGAAAGATCGTGTGATACCAGTCTGTACATTTGCAAGAAAATGTGGCGGATGTCAGATTCAGGAAATGTCATATGAGCAGCAGCTTCAATTTAAACATAATAAAGTACGTGGTAATCTGGAGAGAATCGGTGGATTTTCTCCAGAACTTTTAGAAAAAATCATGGAGCCGGTTGTCGGAATGGAAGAGCCGTTTCACTATCGAAATAAAGCTCAATTTCCATTCGGAACAGATAAAGAGGGGAATCCCATTACAGGATTCTATGCGGGCAGAACACATGATATTATAGCAAATACGGACTGTGCACTTGGAGTGGCAGTCAATAAAGAAATATTGGAGAAGACCCTTTCGTTTATGAAAAAATATCAGATTCCGTCATACGATGAGAATACAGGAAAAGGTCTGATTCGTCATGCTCTTATCCGGTATGGATTTACAACAAAAGAAATCATGGTTTGTTATGTAATTAATGGAAAACACATTCCACATGTCGAAGAACTTGTAGAAACATTGCGAGAACTGGAAGGAATGACAAGTATTACATTTAGTTCCAATACAAAAAGAACAAATGTAATCATGGGCGATTCTTATGAAATAATTTGGGGACAAGGATATATTACAGACTACATCGGGGATGTAAAATATCAGATTTCTCCATTGTCATTTTACCAGGTTAATCCTGTACAGACAGATAAATTGTATGGGCTTGCATTGGAATATGCGGATTTAAAAGGGAATGAGACAGTTTGGGATCTGTACTGTGGAATTGGAACGATTTCATTATTTTTAGCACAGAAAGCAAAAAAGGTTTACGGAGTTGAAATTATTCCACAGGCCATTGAAGATGCTAAGAGAAATGCAGCGATCAACGGATTTGAAAATGCAGAATTTTATGTTGGAAAAGCAGAAGAAATTTTGCCAAAATACTATGAAGAATATGCAAAAACACATGACGGAGAAAGAGCTCATGCAGATGTTATTGTGGTAGATCCGCCACGTAAAGGATGTGATGAGACATTGTTGCATACGATGACAGAGATGCAGCCGGATAAAATTGTCTATGTAAGCTGTGATTCGGCGACATTGGCAAGAGATTTGAAGATTCTTTGTGAGAGAGGATATTGCCTGGAGAGAGTCAGGGCGGTAGATCAATTTCCGATGTCGGTGCATATAGAGACGGTTGTTCTTTTGTCCCAACAAAAACCAGATGACACGATAGAGATTGACTTAGACCTGGACGAGCTGGATGCCACCAGTGCCGAGTTGAAAGCAACCTATCAGGAAATCAAAGATTATGTGCTGAAAGAATTTGGCTTGAAGGTTTCAAATTTATATATTTCTCAGGTAAAACGCAAATGTGGAATTGAAGTGGGAGAAAACTATAATCTGCCAAAGACAGAAAATCCCAAAGTGCTACAGTGTCCGAAAGAGAAAGAAGATGCTATCAAGGCTGCCCTGAAATATTTTGCGATGATTTAAGGATATCGCTGATTTCAAGGAGGAATAACACATGAAAAGCACATTTGAAAAAATGGGTGGAACCTACACACTTGGCGCAGACGGAATTTACTATCCGAATCTTGTCAGTACAGATGAAGAACCGCATTATGGGAAATATGGAATGATGCGAAAGACATATCTTAAAGAGCATCGTCCGGCAATGTATTCACTGTATATGTTGGAAGACAGACTGACAGAACATCTGAATGCTGTAGACAACGAAGCACAGGAGAGGATGGGTATTCTGGTGCGTCAGATGATGGAGAGGCAGAGCATTACGGAAGAATTGAAAGCTCGTGACCAGATGGCATGGGTCAGAGCAGTAAATGGTATTCGTAATATGGCAGAAGAGATTGTGTTAAATGAATTGATTTACAGGTAAACAAAGAGCTGAACAGGTAGGAAGAAAAATCCTATTTGTTCAGCTTTTGTGTTTATAAGAGTTCTAAGAAGAATCGAATTACAATTCCATATCAGGTGACTTTTTCTAAGTTCCGGAAGGCTGGTTTTTTCCGTCATAGTCATAAGTTGCCGATTTAATTATTCCATAGTATGCCTTAAAAAATATTCGAAGATAACTTTATAGAAATAATCATGATGGGGAGATTATTTGATGAATTTTGTGTTAATATTCTGCAATTCTACTGCTGGTCGATTGATTTATGCGTACTCCCATTATAATATGTGTGCAGGAGGTGGATGTATGTATCAAATTAGTAATGAAAAATTTGGTTTATTTGTAACCGAATTAAGAAAGGAAAAGAATTTAACTCAAAAGGATTTGGCTGAAAAATTATATGTATCAGATAAAACAGTTAGTAAATGGGAACGTGGTCTTAGTATGCCTAATGTCGTATTACTCATACCAATAGCTGATATATTAGATGTTACCGTTACAGAATTGTTACGTGGAGAAAAAATAGATACACAGAAAAATATTGATACAAAAGAAGTCGAGGAATTGGTAGTAGGCTCTCTCGATATGGCTGTTAGGAATTCTATTCATCAGCATAGAAAAAACTGGATATTAGCATATTTGCTATGTTTTTTAATATCTATTACAGAAATTATTATGTTAGTTGCATCTGGGAATTCAATAGCAGAGATGAAAGGTGATATATTGCTGGTTACAGGGTTAATGCTTTTATTTGGTGCATGGTTTTGTTTCTTTGCCAAAGACATGTTACCAACATATTATGATGCCAACAAGATAAATTATGTTTCACAAGGAATTTTTAGAATACATCTAGTGGGTTTATCCTTTAACAATGGAAATTGGATGTACATCTGTACAACTTTAAAAATTTGGACACTTGCAACGGTTGTTCTATATCCTCTTGCAGGTATTATAATAATCAATTGTCTCAATATAGCTTTATGGGATATTTTAAATAAAATTTTCTTAATTATGATATTAGGTGGTATGGTAGTTTCGATTTACATTATCGGGAAAAAATACGAATAATTAAATTACCTGCTATCGTTGTGGATATTACTAATTTACAACATTCTTCATGGGAAATAAGGAATGATGCAGAAGAGATTGTGTTAAGCGAATTAGCGTACATTTAAAACGTGGAAAGCTCCTTCGGGAGCTTTTTGCTGGTTATCAAGAAAGTATATAGAAAATGCATTAATCATATGGTATGATTTGAACAGAAGATAGAATCTTATGAAGTAAGAAGAATATTTTGGAGGAACGTAACTTAGAAGTTACAGAATTAAGTTAATCGTGCCATATGGCTTGATTATAAACGCAAAGATAAAAACGCAACGTACATCTTTGATGTGCCAGAGCCGGTAGGTAGCCCGGCCGTCCTATATAAATAGGGTAAGTAACCTGCCCCTCCGGGTTGTCCATTCTTTGTTCAATCAATTTTAGGAGGGATTCTTATGGACAAAGTAAATGGAAAGCTGACAGTATTTTTTGAAGAGCCGTTTTGGGTGGGAATCTTTGAACGCATCGAAGATGGTAAATTATCTGTGGCAAAGGTAACATTTGGTGCAGAGCCAAAAGATTATGAAGTACAGGAATATATTCAAAAGTGCTATTTCAGTTTGAAATTCAGTCCGGTTGTTGAAACTGTTGTAAAGGATATCAAAAGAAATCCGAAACGGATGCAGCGGGAAGCAAAGAAACAGATGCTGGAAATAGGCATTGGTACAAAATCGCAACAGGCGTTGAAATTACAGCAGGAACAGAACAAGCAGGAACGCAAAGAGAAAAGACGCAAGAAAAAAGAGGCAGAAGAGCAGCGAATGTTTGAACTGAAACAGCGACAGAAAAGAGAAAAGCGTAAGGGACATTAAAGTCCCTTGGGCTTTTACTCAAATCGAAAAGTGTTGAATAAAGCTTTCGGGAGGTGTTTCTATGAAGAAAAAAGTACTTGCAATTATGTTAGTTGCCATGTCAATAATGTTGATTTCGGCGTGTGGAAAAAAAGAAAATCTGTACGAAATTCCTGATCTATCGCAGTATAAGACAGATTATGTAGGAGATTCTTCGAATGTTATAAATATTGTAAGCGGTCAAGAGTATCCGGAGGGATACTCATATGATAGTATAGAGATACAGTCTGAAACAGAGCCTTATGGATTAACAGTTTTTCTAAAAGATGAGCCGTCTGCAGTCAAGCTTGAAGATGAATTGCAGGTTAATGCAGATATGACATTTGATTTGATTGGTAATTTGGGAACAATTGATTATAAAACAGCAGATAGCAAAGAAATTATTGTATCATATGAACGGTGATATATTTTTAGTCAACTTTTAGACAATTTGAAGAGCAGAATATAAAAAGGCGTATGGAAGTTTTGATTTCCATACGCCTTTTTGAAAGGAGTTTATTTTTGAACAAGAGATTTGTAAGAGTATATTATCTACTCGAAGATGATTACAATTCCATATCATAGGACTTTTTCTTAGCCCAAGCAGGCTGATTTCGCCGCATCTCCTGTTTCCTCTGACATTCAAGTTCCCAGGCACGATGGGAGAAGACATCAGGATCTTCAACATTCAGATAATCCACTTCATTGGCGGCAATATCACGGCGGTGATAGTCATAATACTTACCAAAAGTACCTTTGAGCTGCTCGATCAGCTTATCCCGGAAATCAGGACGTATCTGGATTCTGGTGTCCAGTAATTCTGTATACTGTTCAGGTTCAGGACGAAATTTTTCTTCCCGGAAAGCGGCAGCATCTTTTTCAAGCTGTTTTTTGAGCGAGATGTCCTGAGAATCCAGGATATCAAGATTGTTATTCATCTGGCCGTATTTCTTGGATAGATTCGTCATATCTTTATCGGTAGAGCATTGTGCCTGGAAGATTAGCTGCTCTTTCCTTGATTTCAGTTCTTCAATTTCTTCGGTAACAGTGGTAAGCTGCTGATTCAATTTTATATGCTGGATGGGATTCAAAATACTGGTTTTCTCTTTTTTCACATTCAGTTCTTTCCGCTCTGTAACTTTAGCTTTGAGTTTCTTTTTAACGGTGTTGTATTTATTCAGTATTGGATTAAAATGATTCATCCAGTCATGGATCACTTCTTTTTGCATCTCATTGTGGAGCAAATGATATTGTGTAAAAATCATGTGATTTCGGATTGCTTCCAAGGTTTCTGCAATTATTGGAATAGACTTTTCTACAGCTTCAGCCAGTTTTGCTAATTTTGCTTTTAATTCTCGGAGCATTTTGTTATCCGCACGAATCTGACGGTTGATTTCACAGCGGTCTGCTATCATGCCTTTCTTTTCCATATTCTGGGCAATGTAGCCTTCATGGATGGTTGGCTGTTCGGTGATTCCCTGAGCTGCAAAGCTGCGGTGATCAATGGCGGCATTTATCTGATTACGTGCAAGCATTTTATTTACGGCATCTGCCCAGTTTGCTCTCCAGATATGGAGTTGTTCATCACTGTTCCATTGTTCGGAAATAGGATTCTGTCTGCCATATCGGCTGCTCTTGGGGTGTTTATCAATCCGTTCATATCCTTTTTCCTGTGCGGCAGAGGAAGTCAGATATTCTTTCTTTTTCCCAACTTTATAGCGATATTGCTTTTCCCATCCCTGTTTCTGAGCAGTTTTAAATTCAGAAGCAGTAAATCCTTTTTCTTCTCCATCTTTGATACAGAGATATTCTTTTTCGGTTTTATACTGCCATGTTCCATTTTCATTTAGTGGTCGGACAGTAAGAAGAATGTGTGCATGGGGATTGTGACCATCTGTATCGTGAATGGCAAAATCAGCACACATTCCCATATCTACAAAATTCTTTTGAATAAAATTTTGAAGAAGAGAAATATTGCTGTCTTTATCCAACTCAACGGGGAGTGCGACAACAAATTCTCTTGCAAGTCGGCTGTCTTTGGTCTTTTCGTTTTCTTCCACAGCATTCCAGAGTTGTTCCCGGTCATTCCATTCCAATGGAGCCATTGAAGGAAGCATCACCTCCTGATAGATCAGCCCCTGCTTTCTGGTATAGTCATGCTGGATGCCGTCATAATCATTGTACATGCGGCTACAGCTCATATAAGCAGAAGCAGCAACAGCAGACCGACCGGAACCACGGCTGACGACTTTGGCTTGCATATGATAAATTGCCATATCTGGCACCTCCTTTCGATGTTGCCTGCAACAGCGGATAAAGCCCTCGGCAGAGCGCACGAGCCCCGAAGGGGATACCACTGCCTGATTTATCAGGTGGTGAGTAAGTGCGCCCTTCGGGAGTAGAACTTGTGCGTTTACATTCCCCGTAACCGGATCATCAGCTCCCGTTTTAGGGAATCTAAATCCATTTCTTTAATATGGGGAACAATACTTTCCAGAATTGCTCCTTCCTGGACTAATCGGTGTGTTCTGGCATCACGCTCTTTTTTCCGATTTCTTGCTTCAGCTTCTTCCTGACGGTGTTTTGCCTGTAAAAGTGCCTTTTCTTCTGGTGTTATTGTCCTTTTATCTGCCATATCTGGCACCTCCTTTTTATGCCCGTATCCGGGCAATTTTGGTTTCAAAATCTTCTGGTCTAGTACTATAGTTTCGGATAACTGACAGTGGCATATTTCTGGTGATGAATATGAAAAGAAAGTAGCACCACTGCCAGTGAGAAATAACTATTGAGTTATACTCCGTTGTTTCAATTCTGGTTCAAATCAGGATTGCTTAGCAGGATTTTCTTCGCCTCTTTCAAATTGGCGGAAGCGTTGTCCTGACGAATATTCCGGTTATTGATACGGACAGGAATACATCTCTCCAGAATACGGTCATAAATTCGTTTGTGTGCGATATCAGCGGCGTTATTCAGCTCTGATAAAGTGAGATTGGTCGTTATGATCAGGGGCTTTTTACTTCGGTAACGACTGTCGATCACATTGAATACCTGTTCCAGTGCAAAGTCAGAGTTCCGCTCAATTCCGAGATCATCAATAATCAGAAGACTGTAGCGGTTTAAGCTGTTGATGAACTGGTTTCTGTCTTCAAAATGCATTCCGGTAAGGGTATTTAGAATTCGGGAAAAGTTGGTCATCAGTACAGGAACGCCTTTTTCCAGAAGGGCATTGGCAATGCAGCCTGCAAAAAAAGATTTTCCAGTACCGACATCACCCCAGATGAGAAGTCCGGAAGCATTTGCTCTCATCTCTTCCCAGTTGCTTACATAATTGTGTGCCAGTTTTATTTCCGGATTGATGCCGTTATCCCTAGCAAAAGTGTAGTCATAGAGTGCTTTGTCCTGTAAGCCGCTGGTTTTAAGATGCTCTATTTCCATTTGTTTTTCATGAAGTTTTCTCTGGGCTTCTTCCTGCTCAAAGATTTCCTGCTGGCATTTACAGCAGATGGAAGGAATAAGAACCTTTCCCTGTAATTCATGCCTGCATTGCCTTGGCGTATTGCATTTGGAACAGTAGATAAGGTGGTCTGTTTCGTTAAAATATTCATCAGACTGAAGCTCTCTGTTTGGGGTTATAGCTGTTGGTTTTTCTATAAATTTTGTCATAATGTTTCGTATTCCTCACTTTCGTAATTTCGTTGTCGGGAAGCAGGATGATCCTGTCTTGCCCAACTGATGATGGTAGCTGCGTGGTTCTGATATTGCTTTCCGGTAGAAGCCATATAACCGGATAAGCGTTCAATATAATCCTTCCAGTCAGGGATTGTCTGCCGGATATCTTCAAGCTCTTTTTCTGACAGAAAAACATTTTGAAATTTTCCATAGGGTGAGAGTGGATCCTTACTCCCTCTTATTGCTAAATTGTTCTTTTTTATCTCTTTCTTATTACCAGACAGTTTTCTGTCTGTATCAGGGAAAGAATCCTGTCTGTCAATAGGACAGTTTTCTGTCTGTCTTAGGGAAAGAAATCTGTCTGTATAGTGGATGGTTTCTTTTGGGAGTTTTACATAAATCCGATTGGGCTGTCCGGGACCCTGCCGTTTTCGGAAGATAAGCTCTTGTTTTTCCAGTACTGCCAGAGCAGTTTTAACCGTCATCTGGCTTTTGTGGAGAACTTCTGCCAGTGCTTCAATCGTAAAGTAAATGAACACATGACCATCTGTATCTGACCAGCCCTCATTTTTCTGGGAAAGCCTTGCCCGGTCGAGCAGGATAATATAAAGCATTTTGGCAGTTTCGTTTATTTCCATGTCCAGAAGGAAACGGGGAAACATCATATAAGATGGCAGGTTGGTGTCTGCTGTCAGAAAGTCAGTCATGTGTTCACCTCCAATCAAAAGGGTTTATTCCCCAAGAAAATCCCAGTCTACATCACTATCTGGCTGTGAATTTTCAGGTGCTGGAAAGGATGCCCTGATTTGGGGCTCCCTTTGCGCCATGCCTGCAGTCAGTCCGGAAAGAAAAAGTGGCAATGCCTGTTTCAGACTGTTTTCCACTGCATCTACAATCTGTTTCACAAAAAGTTCTTCCCGTTCTCTTGTTTCCAGATAAGGATCAGCCTGTGTGCGGTAGTAGCGGTCAAAATAATCTACCAGTGCAAGAGAGATTACCTGACTGTAAGATTTAAAATCCTGCCTGTCCATCGTCTGTAAATATTCCCAGGCTCTCCGTTGCTGTTCTTTGTCCAGATTAAAGCGCAGGTTTGTGTTGCGGATATTGTTCTGCATGGTTTATCCCCTCCTTTTCAGGCTCATATAAGCCAGAGATTCGTAACCTTTGGCGGTGGCGCAGATGTCATCAATGATGGTGACTCGTAATTTGTCATACGTTCCGAAGTTACGGATCAGACATCCACCGCCGCCAACTACATACAGGTGCATTAGGTCAGGATTGTATTCATATTTGCGGAGTGTGGAAAAAAGTTCTGCCACATACTGTCTGGCAATAGAACTGATACAATCCATATATGGTGCTGAAATGTCAGCTGTTCCAAACCGCAGAATCTGTTCTACTGTAGATTCTTCAATCTTCACTCCAAATTTGTCCAGAACAGCGTTCTTTGCAGCAATCATGCATTGGTTTACACCAAGTTTTTCTGTCCAGCATCGGCTTTCTTGTGCTTTCTTATTGTTGATATACAGAATGTTCATGGTTCCGTTTCCGATATCTGCAAGGAGATTAGTTCCCTTGAAATTTCCAAGGTGGTTTACAATAGCCGGATATCCCTGTGGGTAAAGGCTACATCCCACAAAGCGGAGATGATATTCTTTGCCGTTGAAACGGTAATGGACTTCTGGATTCTGGAGCAGATAGGAACGAAAAGCTTCTCTTTGATTTCTGATCCATGTCAGAGGAAGTCCGGCAGCCAGATGAACATCTGCTTCACGGATGGAAAAGACATTCAGTTCCCTTGCAATAGCCATTAGCGTCAGAAGATAATATTCTTCGTCCATAGCTTTATCCGGGATAAATTCTTTGTGTCCTTCGCCGATCCGGTAGTAAATGCCGTTGTATTCCAGAATATTCCCGGTGAAGATTGGTTCAGTTTCATAGGCTTTGATGCCGGTTGGGGTGACGGTATTTGCTGTTTTCATATTGCCGTAGCCATGATCTACAGCAATGATTTTGGTGTTTCTGAGTTCTCGCATAAAAAATACCTCCGTTTTCGTATTGATTGATTCAGCAGGTCGTACCGGTGTGGTACTGCTCTGCTGTGGGATAAGCATAC
Source organism: Ruminococcus sp. B05 (assembly GCF_003628495.1). Classification (NCBI taxonomy): domain Bacteria; kingdom Bacillati; phylum Bacillota; class Clostridia; order Eubacteriales; family Oscillospiraceae; genus Ruminococcus; species Ruminococcus sp. B05. The sequence continues at coordinate 57,887 of NZ_RBZR01000020.1, forward strand.
GAAAATCGGAGGAAAAAGGCATTGAGGGGAAATTGAGCAGGAATTGAGAAAAAAGATATATTGTGCTTACGTTCTTCATGTACTCTTGTTGTGATTTCATTGTTTTTTATCGTATAATATGGATACTGGAGGTGGTTTGGATGAAATACAAGATTTTAGTTGTCGATGATGATAAAGAATTGGTGAAAATGCTTTGTAGTTATTTTAATATGAAACAATATGAAACCATTACGGCTACAGATGGAATGGAAGCATTAAATAAAATAAAAATGAAACCGGATATTATTTTGTTGGATATCAATATGCCACGCATGGATGGGATTGAAGTATGTCGTCTGATACGCAGTAAAGTGTTATGTCCAATTTTATTTCTGACAGCAAGAGTTGACGAAGATGATAAAATTAATGGGTTGCTTTCAGGTGGGGATGATTATATTACGAAACCATTTAGTCTTCGGGAGTTGGAAGCAAGGATTGTCACAAACATAAAGAGAGAAGAAAGGCATCAACAAAAAACGGAATACCGTTTCATGGATGAAATGCTGATTGATTATTCTGAAAAAATAGTAGCTATAGCTGGACACAGGATGGAGTTCACAAAAATTGAATATCAGATTATTGAATTCTTATCCATGCATCCAGGGCAGGTGTTTGATAAAGAACATATATATGCACAAGTCTGCGGATATGATGCGGAAGGGGACAGTAGAACGATAACGGAATTAGTACGGCGTATAAGGAAAAAAATAGCGGATTATTCAGAAAAAGAATACATAGAAACTGTATGGGGGATTGGATACCGATGGAAAAAATAAGAAACTTGTCACTGAAAAAAACAATTCTGCTTTATTTTGTGATCAGCTTAACGGCAGCATTTCTGTTATCTGGATTTACAGTTCATTTTGCAGGAAATATGCAGAATAAAATATGGGAAAAATATATTGATTATGCAGATTATACGGACGTGTTTCAGCAATATGGAAAGAAATGCGAGATTGAGATATCAAGACCTAATCAATCGCAGATGAATCGTTTGGACTATCATCTTTCGGAAATGTGTGACTTTATGGAAACATATTCGGTACTGATTTTTTCGATTGTTGGGAGTGTTGTTGCGGTATTCTTTTTTTATAAAAATAAGTTAAAGACACCTCTACAGGAACTAAAAGATGCCTCACAAATGATTGCAGATAATGAACTGGATTTTCATGTGTCCTATGAAAATAAAGATGAGATGGGAACTTTGTGTAAAGAATTTGAAATGATGCGAAGTGATTTAGCAGATAACAACAGAAAGATGTGGCGAATGATTGATGACGAGAAGGCTTTGCGGAATGCAATTGCACATGATATACGTTCTCCACTTTCCATATTGCGTGGGTATCAGGAAATGCTCTTAGAGTTTGTTTCTGCCGAGAGTATAAAAACAGAGGATGTTATTGATATCTTACAAACAGGCATGTATCAGATTGACCGTATAGAGCATTTCACGGAAAACATGAGAAAAATGTCCCATTTAGAACAGAGGGAACTGCAATGCTCAGAGATAGAGTTATCGGAACTGGCAAAAAAGATTGAGGCAGAAGCTGCCATGCTGTCCAAGAAGGAAAGTAAATTATGTAAGGTAGAAAGAGTGCAGGAACAAAACATTGTGAAAGTGGATGAGGAACTTGTCATGGAAGTGACAGACAACTTACTGGAAAATGCGGTTCGATATGCACAAAAAAGTATTGCTTTGCAGATAAAGAAAAAGGATGGTTTTCTTATAATTTCTGTTGAAGATGATGGAATAGGATTTGTGGATACTGAGGAAAAAGTAACAGAGCCATTTTATCATAAGAATCCACAAGATGATTTAAAGCATTTTGGCCTTGGTATGTATATTTCTCGTATTTTCTGTGAAAAGCATGGAGGAAATTTGAAAATATATAATGCCAGACAAGGCGGTGCTCATGTAGAAGCTCTTTTCAAAGCTGAATAAAAATACTTTATAAGGCTGAAATCGCAAATAAAGTGGTTTTAGTCTTTTTTGTTGTGAATTTATTGAGAATTGATTTGTATGATGTTGTTAAAGAAATAAAGAAAGGAAGAGATACAATGAAAACAATCATAAAAAGAAGTATACTTGATTATTTAAAGAACCCTGTTTTGTGGATTGGCTTGATTATTATAGTTGCCAGTATGTATCAATGTCTGTCATCGTATTTGCAAATTCATTATATCAAACAGAATGAACAGATCACACAAAATGACGTAGCATTGGAAGATGCTGATGTCATGGATGGGTACATTCCCACATCTGATGATAAAGAAAGAAGAAGGGAGTGGGAAGATACGATCAAAGAGACGTTAATGGACACCTCCAAAAATGGTTTTGGATTTAGCAGGCAGGAAGCAGATCATGTAATGAAAGAAATTCAGAATATGGATGTAAAGACTGCTTCTGAGTTTTTGGAATCCCAATATGGCTATTATAATGCAATATATGCTTATGAGGACCTTGAAATTCATAAGGGGACAGCAGAAGAAATCAATCATTATATCGAGCGGAAATTATCCGAACATTCTTTTTCCTGGTACTTTGCCAAAAAATTTACGGATTTTGCAGGATTGCATATGGCCTTTTTTGCAACAGTCTTGCTATCATTTTTATTTATTCAGGATACACGAAAAAGTACCTATGAATTATTACATACAAAGCCTGTTACGGCAGTCCAATATATATGTGGGAAAGTAATAAGCGGATTCATTAGTATGCTGGGAGTATTAGTGATTTTGAATGTTATATTCTTTATGCTGTGTTTGAAAACGTCTTTAGAATCGGGCTTTCCAGTAACACCAATTGATTTTTGCGTGAATTCTCTGATCTATATTATTCCGAATCTTTTGATGATATGTTGTGTCTATACAATTACAGCAGTAATATTTAAAAATCCGCTTCCGGCAGCACCAATCTTGTTTTTACACATTATATATTCAAATATGCTGACCATGAAGAATGATATTTATTATATGAGACCGTTCTCTATTATGGTGCGATTCCCTGGCAGATTTTTTGAAACACATGTAGCTAAAATGTCAAACATAAATCAGATTATTCTTGTAATTTCATCAGTTATATTAGTATGTATTTCTGTTACAATCTGGAAAAGGAGGAGGGTTCATTGAAAACGGAACTAAAAAACTGCCTGTCGTTATATAAGATTTTTTATTCATGTGCATTTATACTGATATTGTGTGCTATTCATCCGATTATATACTATGAAGAAATCGGTTCAGCGATTCAGTCGCCAATAGCATTTTTAACAATTATTTTTTGTAGTGACACATATTTGATGGAAGTAAAAAGTAAGCGTGCCGATGTATTTCATTTGTATGATCAAAAAAAGCAGTTAAAAGTAATATCGCAGAGAGTGGGCGTTCAAATATTATATTTATTAATACTTTCCTGTGTTGGATATGTTTTGTTTTTCTGGCAAAAACCGGGCAGTGTAAACGAAGGCATTTCGGGTATTCAGATATTTCTTTTATATTTCATTGCAATGTTTGGAACTATCTGGCTTTGGAGTATATGCT